>DFYV01000122.1 GCA_002383425.1 Bacteroidales bacterium UBA4073
ATCATTAAATTCGTGGTAGAACCAACTTTATGAACTCTAATTCGTAATTCGTAATTCGTAATTCGTAATTCGTAATTCGTAATTCGTAATTCGTAATTCGTAATTCGTAATTCGTAATTCGTAATTCGTAATTCGTAATTATATGTAAGCTTGCGTCATTTTAACCCCGTTGGATATATGCTTATTTTAAAACACATTGCTTTATTTTATAAATTATCCTACGGGGTTAATTTGCTATTAAGTCAGGATATCTGAATTTTAATAAAAAGTTACTGATGGTATAGGGTTCCGGGCTTACTTTAGCCTTATGCCCAGCACGGTTATATCGTCCCTTTGGGGTTCGTCGCCCTTGAAATTCATGAAATCCTGAAGGATAACATCCTGCATTTGGTGCATGGGTTTTCCAAGTGTCATAATTATTGAGGTGCGTAAACGGCAAGTGGTATATTTTTTCCGCAGTGCATTATTCTGGTCGGCTATGCCATCGGTAGCCATAACCAGGATATCGCCCGTATGCATGGAGATACGCCAACTGGAAAACTCCGGATCCACGTCGGGGAGCACGCTACCAATCGATTTACGATTACCTCTAAGGGTTTGTATGTTATTATCGCCTTTGTGGCAGTAGTATAGTGGGCGATTTGCGCCAGCAAAGGTTACCACGTATGATTCATCAGTCTTACGTTCAATGAGGCAAAGGGAAACATCCATTCCGTCGAAACTTTCGCTTACATCTTGCCGCAGCGCCTTGTTAACCTCGGCGTTTAGCTCGGTGAGAATACTTGCCGGGTTATGATTTTTCCGCTCAATGACAATCTCACTGAGTAATCTACTACCAATCAGCGACATGAAAGCACCGGGTACTCCATGTCCCGTACAATCGACTACAGCCACAAAGAGTTTCTCGTTTGGTTTATTTTTGGGGCCTACTTGTCCAACCCAGCAAAAATCGCCCGAAACAAGTTCCTTGGGCAGGTATATTAGAAAGTGTTCAAAGTCGTTGGCAAGCACCGTGTTCAGGTCGGGTAGTATGGCTTGCTGGATGGTTTTAGCGTACTGTATGCTATCGTTGATATGCTTGTTTCGCTCTTCCAGCTCATCGCGCTGCGAGAGTATTTCCTCTTTCTGGTGTTGTAGCAGAATGTTTTTTTCGGTTAATGTCCTTTCCGATTCCGTGAGATCCTTGGTGCGTTCATCAACCAATTGTTGAAGCTTAATGTTCGAAACCCTTAAAATCCTTGTGTTAATCCTGACTATGGCTAATATCAGTAAACTAAGAAGAATTGCGTATATAATGAATGCGTACCACTTCAGGTAAAACGGATAGTCGATGTAGAACTCAAAATACTCAATGGGGCTCTCGGTGTCCTGTATTGTTTTCGATTTAACCAGAAACCTGTAATTCCCTGGTGTTAGGTTGGTGTACTCCTTAAACTTGCTGGTTGTCCACGGGCTCCAGTCATCATCGTATCCTTCCAGCATGTAGGAATAGCTAAGCTGATGGTTTGGTTGGAAATATGGCGACGAAAACGAAATGGTTATGTCATTGGTCTTGGACGGCAAAGTCAAAATTACCCGGGAATGGGTTACCCGTTTTTCATCAAACGGTTTAAGGGCGGTGCTGTCGAATGGATAACCTCCATATACAATCTTTTTCCCTTTAGTTATCACCTGTCGTATGAATACCCTCGGAATTTGATTGTTAGAGAACTGTTGGTTGGGATCGAAGCGGAATAGCCCATCGGTACTGGAAATCCATGTAACATTACCGGAGTCGGTATGAACATCAAAAAAGATGGTTTCCGGAATAAGTGTAAACTGGGCAGGGGTACGGTGGTAGGCATTATCTGAAAATTTTGTAACCCTTTCCAGGCGACGATTTGCTGCAAACTTGTAGGTTTCAAACCAGATTTCATTATTCTTACTGCAAGCCAGTATTCTTATTCCAACAGTTCCATTGGCATACTGGGTTCCCAGCATGGTTTCCGGTATAAATGAGTCGGAACTTTCATCATACCTCGAAAGTCCTCCCTCAGAGCTTGCCAATACCATACCATCGATGTAGTTAACTGATATATCGTCGCATTTCGGGTTGAAGGGCAATGTGTAACTACTATATTTTTCGGCAATTAAATTGTATGGGTTAATTACATCGAGGAATCCTACCCCTTTATACCGTTGGGTAAACCAAATGTTGCCATCTTTATCCTCAGCAATTCTGTAAACCTCCGATTTTAATTTAGTTAAATACCCAAGGAAGGAGAACTTTCCGTTTTTTTCCTGTATTATACCAATACCATCGTAAAGGCCAACGTAAATAATTCCAGGAAATATTTTTGATTTCGTAAAAGAGTAAGCACTTTGCTTTGCAGTTGAAATGAGCTTTGCGTTGGACCCTTCAATCACATAGATTCCACTGAGTGTACCCGATAACAGGTGTTCCTGACCGGTTTCGTCGGTGTAGATAAATAACCCATACGCCAGATCGTTAATGCCTTTAATCTTTTCAAAGTGTGAGTTTGTTTTGATATGTACACCAGTATTGGAGGAGTAGTAGATGGTTCCCTGGTAGTTAACCGCCGATTGAACAACGCCGCTTATCCCCTCCTGTTCAGTCCAGCTGGTGAGCTGCGAGTGGAAAGGCGAGTACGATATGCCATTATTAAGTGCCATCCAAATATTTTTGGTGTTGTCGGCATACAAGTACCATGCTGTATTATCCTGTAATCCGGTTTCCTTGCTAATAGTTCTTACTATTTGGCCATTCCGGTTTATGATGACAACCCCGCCGGAATACGTTCCAATTGCCCATAATCCCTCATCGAGCATTATGCCGGAGTAAATCCTATGGGTGGTAAAGAAGTTGTCGTTCGATGTTTTAAATGGTATAAGGGTTGTAAAATCGGGTGGAAGGGAGTGGTTGGTAAGTGCCTGCTTATCGAGCAGGTAGAAGCCATTTACTTGCGTTCCAACCAGTAAGTATCGAAAATCGTAGGGTAGAATGATGTAAACCAATTGCGACCCAAGAATTTCGCATCCCGGTACTTTTACCAGCGAGTCGTTATGGAGGTAGGTTAGCCCGTAATCGCGTTGGTTAATAAAAATGGTATTTTCCACGTAGTAAGAGCGATGGAATTGGGTTTTGGGTTCCCAGTAGCTAACGGATAAATCCTTATTGATCCTGAAAAGGGTTTGGAATGTTGAAAAGTAAACGGCGTTGCTGGTGGGGTAAATCTGCCTGATAAGACCAGGCTTTGAGAACCGTTCAGGTAGGAGATTTATTAGGGAGTAATATTTTAGGGAGTTTGAGGAGTCGGGTGCCAGGTATCCCACCTCATCCTGTCCGCCAACCCATACCCTGCCGGTTGAGTCGGTTCCAAGGCAACGGGCAAGGGCATTGTTAATGGGAATATGTTGCCAATCGGAGCCATCAAACTCAATCACGCCAATATTATTGGCCACGTATATCATGCCGCGGTAATCCTGAGTAATTGACCAGCTCTGTGAATGGCCGTTATACTGCCTGTGATGGAAGTTGACTAGCGGATAACGCCCCGCTTCTTGTGCCCCAAGTCTTATGGCTGCAAGTGCAAAAGCAAAAAACAGGAATAGTCTCTGGTAGTAACTCACTGCCCTTTTGGTTAGTTATATCCCCGGCAAGTTATCAAAATAAACCATTTGATGCAAGCCCAAAAGGTATTTCGTCATCCTATTGTTTTACCTGTTTAATTTTCTACTTTGCGAATTTATAGGAATATCGGTAAACAACCCTGTAGTTATAGTCGGAGTAAAAGGCATCAACCTCATTGATAATGCCCATTTTGTCAATCTTATAGTTCCTGCGTGAGTAATCGGTTGCCCCATCCTCGTACCATTTTTCTTCTAAAAGATTTCCGTTACCATCGTACTTGTATGAACTATACAAGATTTTATTAGCGCCGGGTTTCGTAAGGTAAACCTCAACCAGCTGGTTCTTTTCATCGTAGATGTAAGTGTAGCTGGCGCGTAACTCGCCTCCGTAAAATTCAACTTTAGATAGTAGCATATCGCCGGTGCCGTACTTGAATGTAGTACGACCAAGCTCTTTACCTGCTGGGGTCATGTTTTTTTCATCAATAATGCGTCCCTTAGCATCTATGGTTCTTTCAATAAATTTATTTATGGTTTCGGCAGGTTTATAAATGGAGATTTTTACCTTGCTGTCCGAATGGTCGAATATCCATTTTTCGTCGATGGTGTTGTTTGCTGTGTATTTGGTGATATCCTTTTGTTTACCATCGGCTGTGTAAGTGTAGGCTATGCGGTAGGTGGTTCGTCCATCGTAACCAATTTCGGTAAGTTTATTGCCTTTGGGATCGTAGGTGAAAGCCTGACGAAATGCCAGGGCAAAGCCTTTGCCTGGAAGATCCTGGAATTGCTGGTACTCTATTTTTTGGTCTTTATCATTATACTTATATAAATGCCTCGACGAAACTGTTCCGTTGGGTTTATAGTTGACCACCTCTATGGAATTACCTTGTTTGTCGTATGTGGTTTCAACCGATTTATAGCCCTTACTATCAACATTCCCATTCTGTAAACGGTGTGTGTACTGGGTTATAGTTTCTATCTTATTCTGAGCAATTTTTTCCTTACTCATTAACTCGGTGATTGTTTGAGCCGTTACAGTCTCAAACAATAAACCGGTAAGAAATAAAAGAATTCTAAAAGCTTTCATGTAAGAACAATTTACTGAGAATACTCCAACCACAAAGTTAAAACAAATCAAAAAGATATTGTGCAAATTTTGTTCCTTTTCGGGAAAAGTTTGCTAAAATATTAAAAATCATCCTCATTGGCCGAGATAGGAATGGTTATTGCAAGGATAAAGAAGTGGCGGTTATTCTCATACGGGACAAAGTGGTAGTATAGCTTACGCCTCGATTTGCGGGCAATATCAATTAACCCTAAACCAGCACCGCCCTTCTCGTTGAGTTCCCCAACGACCATCTGCTGCATGAACATCTCCTTTAGTCTTGTAGGACTGGCACTATTAAGCTTTTCAAGCCTTTGCTCAAGAATAGGAACTTTATCATTACTTATCAGGTTTCCGGTTACAATATAGAAGCTATCGCGCTCCTTACCCACCACAAATAATCCATTGCCAATCTGTTTTTCTTTTTCATCGTAGTCGTCGGAATGCTTTGTAATGTTTTGAAGGCATTCTATCATAACATGGAATACGCGTTTGCGGGTGGCGGTAGGTACATTCATTTCCGCAATCTTACGGTTGGCCATAAAGGCAAACGATCGCATGATTTGGTGGTTCATCTCACCTTTGTATATGAGAGGGAATCCACTTGCAGCAATCTCATTTGCCAGGGTTGATTTTATGAAATAAATTACACTATCCATCGAAAAAAATATCAGTGAAAATAAGTAATTTATTTTATCCCGCAAATATTTAGCTCATGAAATTACCCTCATTTTTTATGAAATGGCGTAATTTAATGATAAAATATTTTTTTTGTTGTACAAACCGAATAAACAGCACCCCGCTTTATTTACCAAAACGCATGCTTACCTTACATAAACCTCCAGTAAGGAGCATTTGCCTTGTGGCTTCAGAATAATATCTTTCAGCTCTGCCGGTAAAAGCAAGGTTTCGCCTTTGGTTAATTTCTCGCTTTGTCCCGAAGCATAAATAACACTGCATTCGCCTTCAATACAAAGGTAGATTACAAAGGAGTCGAGCATGTTGTAGTCGCGCTGGATTGAGTTCATAAACGTTACCTTGTTTACGGTAAAGTACTTACACGATGCCAACTCGCTTGTTTTATTCACCTCTTCCAACGGATGTGTTTTGGGGTTTTGCACTTTTGAAAAATCGATTACATCCACAGCAAGGTCGATATGTAGGTCCCGGGTTTTCCCTGATCCATCCACCCTGTTCCAGTCGAAAATTCTGTAAGTGATATCGGAGGTTTGCTGTATCTCAGCAAGTAGCACTCCCTTGCCTATGGCATGTACCCTTCCTGCGGGTATAAAGAAAACATCACCAGGTACAGCTTTTACCTTATAAAGGTATTGCTCCAGGTTACCTTCTTTTAAGGCTTTAAAGTATTCTTCGCGCGAAATATCGGTATTAAATCCGGTATAAATTAGGGCATCCTCTTCCGCATCAATAATATACCACGTTTCGGTTTTGCCGTAAGCATGATGCCTTTGATGTGCGGTGTCATCGTCGGGATGGACTTGAATTGAAAGGGTTTCGGAGGCATCAATCAGCTTAATGAGCAAAGGAAACTCCTCGCCAAATCTATCGTAAAGGGTTTCGCCCACCAGATCGCCCATGTACACCTCAACCAGCTCGTTAAGGGTATTGCCGGCCAAAAATCCATTTTGCACAACCGATACATCGCCATCCACACCAGAAATCTCCCAGCTTTCTCCATACTTACCCGATGTGCCGGGGAATTGTTTGCCCATGATGTCGCGCAATTTGGTCCCGCCCCATATTCTCTCCTTCAGAATGGGTCGAAACTTCAGGGGGTATAATGAATTGCTCATCCCTAAGTGGTTATTTTTGCTGAATTTCTATAAAAATGTTAACTTGCATTGCTACTTTTGCAAAAGTAATATTTAAAGTTGATATAATGCTTATTATTGGTATTGCCGGGGGTACCGGCTCTGGAAAAACCACCGTGGTAAACAAGATAATCGACCTGTTGCCCAAAGGGGAGGTAGTAGTTATACCGCAGGATTCATACTATCGCGACAACTCGCATTTACCCCTGGAGCAGCGCCAGGAAATTAACTTTGACCATCCCGACTCAATTGAATTTGAGCTGCTGGTTCAACACCTGAAAGACCTTAAAGCAGGAAAGCCGATTGAGCAACCCATATATTCATACCTCACATGCGCCAGAGCCCATGAAACTATCAGGATTGAACCACGCCATGTGATAATTATTGAAGGAATTCTGATATTTACCTGTGAGGCACTCAGAAAGTTGATGGATATTAAGGTTTATGTTGATGCCGATGCCGACGATAGGCTTTCGCGTGTGATAGCACGCGATATTATTGAACGTGGGCGCTCGGTTAATAAGGTGCTTGAACGTTACGAAAAAACCGTTAAACCCATGCACCTTCAGTTTATTGAACCCACCAAACGGTATGCCGACATCATTGTGCCCCAGGGCGGAAACAACTCTGTTGCCATTAACATACTTACATCCATTATCGAAAAAACATTACATTCACATAATCTGCTTTAGCCATGGTAAACGATTTTAAACTCGACGAAATCCTTTTTCTTGATATTGAAACGGTTCCTCAGTACTCCAGGTATGAGCAAATGCCCGATGAATTCAAAAAGCTATGGGATAAAAAGGCGAAATCGTTAGCTAAAAACGAAGAAACTCCAGACGCCATATATGAACGGGCAGGGATTTACGCAGAGTTCGGTAAAATCATTTGCATTTCGGTGGGTATAATTGTGCCATTAGAAGGGGGCGATAGCGGTTTCAAGGTTAAATCATACTATGGCGATAACGAAGCGGAACTGCTTAGCAACTTTGCCTCAATGATAAACGGGTTTTCCACCCGAAAATCAAACTTGAGCCTGTGTGCACATAACGGTAAAGAATTCGATTTCCCTTACATTGCCCGCCGGATGTTGATCAATGGATTAAAAATCCCCGATATTTTGAACGTGGCTGGGAAAAAGCCCTGGGAGGTAAAATTTATCGATACCATGGAGCTTTGGAAGTTTGGCGATATTAAGCATTACACATCGTTAAACCTGCTGGCCTACATCTTTGGGATTCCCTCACCAAAGGACGATATCGATGGAAGTGAGGTGGCTAAATGTTACTATGAGCTGAACGATTTAAACCGAATTGTAGTTTATTGCGAGAAAGATGTACTTACCGTAGCACAGCTATTCCTGCGCTACAACGGTTTACCCATTATTTCTTCCGAAAATGTTATCCGCTCGGATGTTTAGTCCAAAAAATCAGTAACTGCTGTTAAAAATACTTCCGGTTTTTCGGAGTGTACCCAGTGACCTGCATCGGGTATGCTTACTATTTTCCCCTTGGGATAAATTTCGTTAAGCTTATTAATTTGGTATTTAGGGATATAGTTTGATTTATCGCCACGGATTATCAGCACATCGGCATTTAACGCTGAACTTTTTTCAATTTCAACTCCAAGTAACAAATGCTCCAAATTATTCTCCAGCACCGGAAGGTTAATTGACCACTCAAAGCCATCGGCTTTTCTCTTAAGATTTTTAAGTAAGAAGTTCCTCAACCTTTGGTCAAGGTTATTTTTCTCAAGAATCCTTTCAGCTTCAGATCTTGATCTAATATTTTCAGGCTTTATCGACATTAAAGCATCAATAATTCTTTGGTGCTCAGCGTATGCTGAGCGGAACCACTCATCCTCGGGGGTGTAACTCCAGGGAGGAACATCTACAACAATTAGCTTGTCAACCATTGAAGGGTAAAGCGACTGGAAAAGCATGGCAGTACGTCCACCCATCGAATGCCCTATCAGGTAAAAACGCTGGAGGTTATTTTTTTGGGTAAATTCAAGCAAATCGGCAGCCATGAGCTGATAGGTATGTTCAGGCGTGTGGGGGCTTTGCCCATGATTCCTTTGATCAGGTATAATTACTGTGTATTTTTGCTGTAGTTCTTTGGCAATGGACATCCAGTTATCGGATGAACCGTAAAGCCCATGTAGAATTATTAAAGGCTTACCTTGACCAAGTTGCCGGTAAAAGAGTTCCATTAAAACCTAAGCTGACGGAGGTACATCTGGATGGTATTTTCGAGCCCGTAGTAGAGGGCATCGCAAATCAGGGCATGCCCAATTGACACCTCAAGCAGATTGGTAATATTGCGGGCAAAGTAGTTCAGGTTATCAAGGTTCAAGTCATGGCCAGCATTTAGTCCAAGCCCAACTTTACTGGCTGCTTCGGCTGCCTTGATGAATGGTTCAATGGCCATTGCCCGATTTTTAGGGAAATGCGTAGCATAAGGTTCAGTGTAAAGTTCAACACGGTTTGTTCCGGTATCGGCGGCATGTTTCACCATTTCGGGGTCGGCATTTATAAATATCGAGGTTCTAATCCCTTGTTCATGGAATTGGGCAATAACCTTTTTTAGAAACTCCTTATGGGTTATGGTGTCCCATCCTGTATTTGAAGTAAGTGCATCAGGTGGATCGGGTACCAGGGTAACCTGGTGGGGGACAACGCTTAGTACAAGTTGAATGAACGATTCTGAAGGATATCCTTCAATATTAAACTCGGTGGTAATTACTGGTCGAATATCACGTACGTCCTGATAGCGGATATGTCGCTCATCGGGACGGGGATGAACCGTAATGCTTTCGGCACCAAAACGCTCACAATCAATGGCAGTTTTCAGTACATTTGGAATATTTCCACCCCGGGCATTGCGTAGAGTAGCAATTTTGTTTATATTTACGCTAAGGCGTGTCATTGCATTCAATTTAGTTTAACTTTGTACAAAAGTAATTTATTTTTGCTGAAAGCATGGTAGCCAAGGATATGATTTCGGATGTTATTCCACCGCTTAAGACTTCCGACACGGGGATGACGGCATTGAACTGGATGGACATTTTCAAGGTGTCGCATCTCCCGATAGTTAACGAAAAGGAGTTCCTTGGTTTGATTTCGGAAAGCGATATTTATGACCTGAACATGCCCGAGGAGCCTCTTGGCAATCATCAGTTATCGTTGCTAAGGCCCTATGTAATTGAAGACCAGCATGTATTCGAGGTGATGGAGGTGCTCTCACGCCTCAAACTTTCGCTGGTGCCAGTGCTCGATAACTCCAAAAACTATCTCGGGGTAATCACCCTCATGGAACTTCTGCATTACTTTGCAGAGTTTTCTGCTCTAAGACTTAAGGGGAGCGTGCTGGTGATCGAAATGAACGTTAACGATTTCAGCATGTCGCAAATTTGCCAGATTGTGGAAGGTAACGATGCAAAAATCCTTGCCGCTTACGTAACTTCCCACCAGAACTCTACCCAGATGGAGCTTACGCTTAAGCTCAACGTCACCGATGTTACTTCCATAAAACAAACATTCATGCGCTATAATTACAACATATTGGGTGCATACATGAGGCAAGACGATGAAAGCGACTTGCTAAACGATAGGCTAAACTACTTATTCAAATTTCTGGACATATAATGCAATGACTATAGCGGTTTACGGAAAAAAAATTGATGCTGAGTTTGCTGAAGCTACCCGAAATCTTTTCGCTGCACTTGAAAAGTATGAGGTAAAGGTGATTGTTTACCTTCCCCTGCTCGATTACATTAAAGCAAATCTACCGTACATCCCCCGTTTCAGTGGTACCTTTAAAACCTCGGACGATTTAAAAGATACCGATGTAATGATTAGTTTAGGGGGTGATGGCACCTTTCTCGACTCAATAGTCCTTGTTCAAGCCATGGAAATACCAATAATGGGGATAAATCTTGGAAGGCTTGGATTTTTGGCATCCACTTCGATTCCTGAGATTGACAATTCAATCGATTTGCTTATGGCCTCCCGATATACCATTGAAAAACGAAGCATGCTACAACTCCTTAGTAGCACCAATCTATTTGACCCCTTTCCCTTTGCCTTAAACGACATGGTTGTTCGCAATTCACTTTTAGGATTACTTCATATTAAAACTTTTATCGATGGTGATTACCTCAGTACATACTATGCTGATGGATTAATTATTGCAACACCAACTGGCTCTACCGCATACTCGTTGAGCGTTGGGGGGCCAATTCTCACTCCAAACCTATCCGCTTTTGTACTTTCGGCCATAGCACCCCACCATTTAACTGTGCGCCCCCTGGTAATTCCCGATAACAGCCTGATTGAACTGGAAGTAGCCGGACGGGATGGAGAACTGATAATTTCTCTGGATTCAAGGAATATTCGCGTGCCACAGCCTGTTAAACTTGCTCTCAAAAAAGCCCCATTTCAAGCTAATGTTATTTGCCTGGAAGGCACTACTTTCTATAGGACCATAAGGAGCAAGTTGCTTTGGGGATTGGATAAAAGAAATTGAGGATTGATGAAACAAAATGTACTATAAATCGTTTCAAATAAAATAAAAACACTTAATTTTACTGTAATTTGGTGCTGATAAAATTTTCATGCGAAGGCTAATTTTTTTGACGGTAGCAGTGCTGATGGTTTTGGATTTACAGGCGCAAACCTGGAAGCAAAACCGGATGGAGGTTTATTTGGGGTTACCGGTAAATCATTACTTTGGCGATGTGGGTAACTCCGCAAGTACAAATATTATAACCAGTATAAAGGATGTCAGAATCAGAGCCCTACGCCCTGGTTTTGGTGGGGGAATTGGTTTTAAGGTTAACCCTTTAATATCCGCACAGGCAAGCCTAAATGTAGGATTTATTGGCAATACCGACGATGGTTCATACTACAGTACAAGGGGCTACAGCTTTTCTACTTTTAGCACTGAAATTACGGTTAAAGGTATATACTACCTAATCCCTGAAAGCCATCAGAATTACTACTACCGCATTATGGATTTCCGCGGTGGTTTAAAACATATTAATAAACCTTTTAGCCTGTATGTTTTTGCTGGTGCCGGAGGATTGTTTTTTAACGCTTCGCCAAACGATGCGCTGCTCTCCAGAACTCCTCCACCCGGTTTTTCTAAACCTGAGGTTGATGACTCAAAACACTTTACTTTGGTAATACCCGCTGGTTTGGGAATAAAGTATGAGTTTTACCCACGATTCCAATTTGGGATTGAACTCGGAGCCCGATACGTAACTACCGATTACCTCGATGCTTTTTCATCAGTTTATTCCCAGCATAACGACATGTACTACACCATCAACTTTAACGTTTACTATAAGGTACCATACCAAAAACTGTTTAAACGTTCACCTTGGCAATTTTAATGAAGCTAAAACATAATGTTACCCTCATTGTAATCATGGTATGCATGGGTGTATATTCTGGTAATTCGCAGGATAAGCGTGATTTTGGCATACAGGTTGGGGCTACCTATTACTATGGCGAGTTTAACGAGTCTATACCTCTTTATAGCCCATCATTTGCCATGGGAGTAATTTTCAGGCATAACTTTAACAATAATTACTCTATCAGAGCCTCAGCTAATTACGCTACTGTAAAGGGTTCATCCACGTCGGCAAACATCATACCTGACCCAAACATCAACTTTTCTAAAAATATAATTGGGGTCGAAGCCATGGGCGAGTTCAATTTTTTTTCGTTTAACCCTACAAGTACCCGTAAACCAAAACTTTCGCCTTACGTTAATGCAGGCGTTGGCGTTGCCCAAATGGGAACATCATATTTTCTCCACATCCCATTTGGTGGAGGGTTAAAGTTTACCCCAGGGCAAAGGCATACCTTTGCTTTGGAATGGAGGTTGCATAAAACTTTTAACGACACAATTGATGATTACAGCTCACCCGACGACGGCCGTAAGCCTTTTCTACATAATAACGATTGGTTCTCGTTTATTGGACTGATTTATACGTACCGAATCCCAAATAACAGCTATATTTGCCCCGCTTATAAATAGCTTTATGTCGCTTGTTGAACAAATTGACAGGAGTAGAGTACCTGAGCACGTTGCCATTATTATGGATGGCAATGGTAGGTGGGCAATGCAACGAGGCAAACAACGTATTTTTGGCCATAAAAATGGGGTGAATGCCGTTAAGGCTGCCACAGAGGCTGCCAGCGAAATAGGAGTTAAATACCTAACGCTTTACGCTTTTTCCACTGAGAACTGGAACCGTCCAAAATCGGAAGTGGATGCCCTGATGAACTTACTGGTTGAAACCATTAATGCCGAAATGGAGACTCTCCTTAAAAACGGAATTCGTATCCTAACCATTGGCGATAAATCCTTGTTACCCGTCGATGTTCAGCGTAAGCTCAACGATGTAATGCTCCGCACCGCCCACTGCGAAACAATCACCATGGTACTGGCTCTTAACTATGGCTCTCGCCTTGAAATCACCGAAACCGTTAAAAAAATTGTATCCCTCACCCTGCAAGGCAAAATTACGGCCAATGAAATTACTCCCGATACCATTACCAGTAACCTGCATACCGCTAATATTCCCGATCCTGCTTTACTGATTCGTACAAGCGGTGAATTAAGGCTAAGTAATTTCTTACTTTGGCAGCTGGCCTATACTGAACTTTACTTTACGCCAGTCCTTTGGCCCGATTTTACTAAAGACGATTTCTTTATGGCAATAATTGATTACCAGAAGCGCGAACGTCGTTTTGGCAAAACCAGCGACCAACTTTAGCTCTTCGTAATTTTTAACAATCGTTATTGCCGTTTGACCATAGAAAATCATACTTTTGATGCCGAAGGTTACAATACTTTCGGCATTTGATTTGTAACATAGGAAATTATACTAATTTTACGCGTCAAAATTAAGAGTAACAGCAATTTGATATGATGAGATTTAAGCTATTGGCATTTGCTATGTTCTTTATGGGGGTCGCAACTTTTGCCCAAGAAAAACCTTTTAGCTACGAAATTCCAAAGAGATATTGCGTAAAAGGAATCACCGTTTCTGGCGTAAAGTTTTTAAACCCTGACGTTTTAATATCGATGACGGAAATTAGCGTGGGCGACACCATACAGGTGCCGGGCGAGGTTATTACAAAGGCTGTTAAAAAGCTATGGGCCCAGGGTCTTTTTTCCGATGTTGATATTAGAGCCACTCGAATTGATGGCACCGATATTTACATCGATATCAACCTTAAGGAACAGCCCCGTTTAACAACCGTTAACTTTACCGGGGTTCGGAAAGGAGAGGCTGACGATTTAAAGGATAAGCTAAAGCTCAGAAGCGGCTCGCAAATAACACAGGCAACTCTCGAAAATAGCGTTATTATCATCAAAAAACATTATAATACAAAGGGATTCCTGAATGTTGTGGTTAATCCCGTTTTGGAGAACGATTCCGTAATAGATAATGGCACTAAGCTAACTTTTCAAATACAAAAGAATGACAGGGTAAAAATTGACGAAATAACCTTTGACGGGAATAAAGCTTATAGCCAGAAACGCTTGCGCAGGGCGTTAAAAAAGATTCACCAGCGCGATTTGAATATTTTTAAATCGGCNNCATGGTTACCGCGATTTCAAAATCCTTGGCGATTCAATGTACGTCATTAATCCCAAAAGGATTGGCATTCATTTCAAGATTTTTGAAGGGCCCCAGTACCATATCCGTAATATTGAATGGGTTGGTAATACCAAACTTCCTTCCGAAGCGCTTACTGCCATACTGGGCATGAATAAAGGTGATGTGTACGACCGAAGTTTACTTGAAAAACGACTTTTTACCGATGAGAACTCCATTTCGACCGTTTACATGGACGATGGATACCTGTTCTTCCAGCTTGAACCGGTTGAGGTTCAAATTCAAAATGATTCAGTTGACCTTGAAATGCGAATTTACGAGGGCGATCAGGCAACGGTAAACCGGGTAATAATAACCGGTAATACCAAAACCAATGAGCATGTAATACGCCGTGAAATATGGTCAAAACCCGGTTACCTGTTTAGCAAATCCGAAATCACACGAACCCTCAGGGAACTCGGTCAAATGGGGCATTTTGATCCTGAAAAGTTGGGGATCGACCCTATTCCCAACCAGGCCGATGGAACCGTTGACCTGAAGTACTCCGTTGAAGAAAAGGCAAACGACCAGCTGGAGGTATCCGGTGGCTGGGGAAACAATATGTTTGTTGGAACAATTGGCATTCGCTTCTCAAACTTCTCAGCACGCAGAATTTTCGATAAGGATGCATGGCGCCCAGTTCCATCGGGCGATAGCCAGTCGCTATCCCTTCGAGCATCAACAAACGGAACCTACTATAAAGCCTTTAGCCTCTCATTCACTGAACCATGGTTGGGCGGTCGTAAACCCACTAACTTTTCTTTCTCCCTATATAGAACCCTCCAATCGGGGGGAGTTGACTACTTTTACCAGACCAGCAATCAGTATTTTCAGGTTACTGGAGCTTCGGTTGGTATTGGTACCCGTTTGAAGTGGCCCGACGATTACTTTACCATTTACAACGAGCTGGGAATCCAAAACTACAAGCTTAGCAACTGGGCTGGTTACTTCATTTTTACCGATGGCCAATCGAACAACCTGAGCTACAAGGTAACCCTTGGTCGTAACTCAACCGACCAGATGATTTACCCGCGTACCGGTTCAAACTTCTCGCTATCGCTTCAGATTACTCCCCCGTACTCACTTTTCAACGGTAAGGATTACACTGAACCCATGCCCGACTCGGAAAAGTATAAATGGATTGAATACCACAAGTGGACAGGTAGAATACAATGGTATATCCCTTTGGTAGAAAAGCTGGTTCTTTACACAAACTTCCAACTGGGGGTTATTGGATATTTCAATAAAGACCTTGGACACTCACCATTCGAGGGATTCGACCTGGGAGGTGATGGAATGTCGGGTTACAACCTCTACGGTAAGGAGACAATTGGCTTAAGGGGTTACCAGAATGGCTCACTCACCCCGTATGTTAGGGTTGGTTCTAGCATGGTAGGCAATGCTCACCTATATGACAAATACACCGTTGAGATACGTTACCCCATCTCGTTAAATCCTCAAGCTGCAATTTACCTGCTCACCTTCTTTGAAGCTGGAAATGCCTGGCAGAATGCCGGCGAATTCAATCCTTTCAATGTTCATCGATCGGCTGGGGTGGGCGCTCGTTTTTTCCTACCCATGCTGGGGATGTTAGGGGTTGACTGGGGATATGGGTTTGACGAAGTTCCCGGACGACCCGATGCCCATAAAGGGCAGTTCCATTTTATTATTGGCATGCCTTTCTAATAGCATGTGGCATAAATTGATAAACCTGGTATATAAATTGTTCATTTAACTTTACACGTAAAAAGCCATGAAGAGAATTATTCTGATACTTGTTGCCCTAACCATCGGGCTTGGAGCGAGTGCCCAAAAATTTGCATTCGTTGATACCGAGTACATCTTAAAAAAAATTCCTTCGTACAAGGCAGCACAGGAACAGCTCGACAAACTCTCAGAACAATACCAGAAAGAGATTGAGGAAAAGTATGCCGAGGTTGATAAGATGTACAAGGATTATCAAACCGAAAAAGTCCTTCTTACCGAAGAAATGAAGAAAAAGCGTGAGGATGATATAATTGCGCGCGAAAGGCAAGTTAAAGAGTTACAAATGAAGTACTTTGGACGCGATGGAATGCTTTTCAAAAAACGCGAGGAATTGGTTAAACCTATTCAAGATCAGGTTTTTAATGCTATAAAGGAAATTGCCATTGAAGGCGGATACGCTGTTATTTTTGATGCCTCTGCTTCGCCTAACATGATTTATACCAATCCACGATTCGATAAAAGTGAGGAAGTTTTACAACGGTTAGGCTTCAAATAATTTTTATATATTTGCTACTAAACTAAAAACAATAAACAATGAGAAAGATTTTTGCATTTGCCATAGTTACAGCACTCACGTTTGGTGTTTCAGGGGTCATAGCTCAGAGTTACAAATTTGGACATATCGATAGTCAGGAAATTTTAAAGGTAATGCCCGATATGGATAGCGCCCAGGCAAAAATTACAAATTATGCCGAATCGCTTCAGGCGCAAATAGAGGAATTGCAGGTGGAATTTAATAAGAAATACCAGGATTATCTCCAAAAGCGCAGCACTTTTACCGATGCAATTCGTGAGATGAAGGAAAAGGAACTCACCGATATGCAGCAAAGAGCTCAGGAATACCAGCAGGTTGCCGAGCAGGATTACCAGCGCTATCAGGCTGAAACCATGAAACCTGTTATCGACAAAGCCGATGCAGCCATTAAAAAGGTTGCTAAAGCCAACGGCTTTACCTACATTTTTGATACCAGCTCAGGGGTTCTGCTCTACTTCTCGGAGCAAAGTATCGATATTACACCGCTGGTTAAGAAAGAGTTAGGCATAACCGAGTAGCAGGATACGTTCCTATACTCAAAGGGGGTAAACCGAACGGCTTGTATTCACGAAGTCCCGATTTATCGAGATTTCCAGAAATGCAGTTTAGTCGCTTCATAGCAAGTGGAAAAACCTAAGATAGTAGCGAGTAGATAGTAGATAGTATGTCAATGATTAATTTGAAAACAACTAAAAAACCTCGCTACTCGCTACTCGCTACTATGACCCCTTTTTGCGTTCTGCATTCCGCCATTGCCCTTAATATCGTTCGTTTAATCCCTATTTTATTTGCAGTTGAAAACCTATGATAGGGAATTGCAATCCAGTAGGAATTTTCGATTCGGGCGCAGGAGGGCTCACAGTTCTCAGTGAACTCGTTAAGCTGATGCCCGGTGAAAGTTACATTTACTTTGCCGACTCGGCCAATTGCCCTTACGGTTCAAAACCTGCCGAAGAAATCGTAAAGCTATCGGACAAAATAACCCAATTCCTCATTTCAAAAGGCTGCAAAATAATTGTAGTAGCTTGTAATACTGCCACAGCAGCTGCCATTGACCACTTGCGGGCTTCGTACAGCATTCCTTTTATAGGCATGGAACCAGCAATAAAACCTGCCTCGCTAAACACAAAAACAAAAAGTATTGGAGTATTGGCAACAGCTGGAACCTTTAAGGGTCGCCTATACATTGAAACAAGCCGCAGGTATGCCACCGATGTAAACGTATGCTACCAGGTTGGCGAGGGTTTAGTTGAGCTGGTTGAGGCTGGCAAGGCCAATTCCCCTGAGGCCGAAGAACTCCTTCACAGGTATATTGACCCTATGGTTGATTGTAACATCGACCAGCTGGTTCTGGGTTGTACCCATTACCCTTTCCTTAAACCCGTCCTGAAAAGAATTTTACCAAACCATATCACCATTGTCGATCCTGCTCCAGCTGTAGCATTGCATGCCAAAAGGGTAGCCGAAAATCAGAGCTTACTTTGCAAAGCCAATCACTCCGGTAAAACCCAAATATCATTTTACTCGAGCAGTAAAACCGATGTCCTAAAAAAACTTGTAGGCTTGAGTATTAAGGAAGTAATCGATGATATTTACTTCGACAATATCAAGCTCTAAAACCATATGATATCTTCGATACGTGTATAAAAAGCATGTTTTATTTTATCAAAACAAGTTATGTTTTTAATTGTCAGCATTTTACAAAACGTTGTGAAATTAACATATGACTCTTATTTTCAATGTTTTAACTTTATAAACTTTCAACTTTATCAACTTTATGAACTTTATAAACTTTACAAACTTTATACTTTATAGACCGAACTCATCTTTATTAAAAAAATAAAACGTATGTACAAAGAAGTAGAAATAGTTATTGAGAATACTGGTCAAAAGGTACGGGTTACCCCAGGACATTCACTTCTGGAAATTTCAAGAATATTCGAGATAAAGTCAGATTTTCAGATTCTTGGGGCAATGGTTAACAACCAGCTTAAGGAGCTCGATTATGAAGTTTTCACCCCTAAAACCATTCGTTACATTGATATTACCCACCCTGCAGGAATGAGAATGTACCATCGGTCACTTTTTTTTCTGCTGCAAAAGGCTGTTCGCGACATTATACCGGGGGCTAAGGTACGAATAGAACATTCTGTGTCAAAAGGCTTTTACTGCGAAATAGACGGTTGTACACAGCCCCTTGAACTACCTTTAATATTCAACATTTGCGATAGGATGCGTGAACTTGTTGCTGCCGATTTGCCTTTTCGCCGCGATAAGGTTTTGACAGCCGATGCCATCAAACTATTTAAGGATTTAGGTTACAGCGATAAGGCGATGCTATTCGAAACGCGCCCCTCCCTTTACACTTCGGTTTACTATTTAGGCGATATGGCCGACTACTTTTTTGGCAGCCTTGTGCCTTCTACCGGGTACCTGAAGGTATTTGATATTACAAAGTATTACGATGGCATGCTGTTGAGGGTACCTAAACGTTTTAAACCCGACGAGGTTGAAGATGTGGTTATTCAAAATAAAATGTTTGAAATATTTCAGGAGTATAAGGATTGGCTGGAAATTTTAGGGGTTGAGAACGTAGGAGCCATAAACCAGGAGGTTGCCAGGGGCAATGCAAGTGAACTCATCAAAATTTCGGAGGCCTTGCACGAGAAAAAGGTGGTTTACATAGCCGATAGAATCCACCTGCAACCCGAGCCGGTTCGATTGGTACTTATCTCCGGTCCTTCATCTTCGGGTAAAACTACCTTTGCCAAACGGTTAGCTATTCAGCTTAAGGTTAACGGATTAAAACCTTACACCGTATCGCTCGACAATTACTTTGTTGACAGGGAAAGAACACCAAAGGACGAAAACGGGAATTACGATTTTGAAGCACTGGAAGCACTTGATATTGAGCACTTCAATAACGATTTGGTTAAGCTGCTAAATGGCGAGGAAATAGAAATACCCAAGTTTTCATTTGAGGAGGGGAAACGATTTTATGATGGTACAAAGCTTAGAATCGACCCTAATGGCGTAATCATAATAGAGGGAATACATGCGCTTAACCCCGCTCTTACGCATTTAATCCCTAATAGCCAGAAGTTTAAGATTTACGTTTCCGCATTAACATCAATTTCAATCGATGGCATAAATCGGATTGCCACCACCGATAACCGATTAATCAGGCGCATTGTTAGGGATTACCGCTACCGAGGCTATAGTGCACTCGATACTATCGGTCGATGGGAAAGTGTTCGCCGGGGTGAGGAAAAAAATATCTTCCCTTTTCAGGAAGAGGCCAACGTCATGTTTAACTCTGCCCTACTTTATGAGTTTAGCGTTTTGAAACCCTTTGCCGAGCCAATACTCCAGGAAGTTCCCCCAAATCGGGCTGAGTACGATGAAGCTCAACGTTTGCTTAAGTTCCTTAGCTACTTTACGCCAATATCGGAACGTGAAGTACCCCCCACATCCATCATCCGTGAGTTCTTGGGCGGAAGTACTTTTTCCTATAATTAGAGCACAAAGCTTTCAACATATCCTATCAAAAAGGGGATAAGAAACAAATGCATCATGCATTTTTCAATAAGGTAATAAGGTTAATATTCATACGTAAATATTTTTGTGCTAAGGTTTAAATGTTTGGGAATAAGGTTTATAGCAAATATATCCGTTAGGCGTTAAACGTGAGTCGTTAAACGTTAGAAGTTGGGCGTTGGGCGTTTCACTTTTCACTTTTCACGTTTAACGTTTTTAATGAAATTTGGCTTTTTATTCTGGACTCAAATATTTATGAGCCCAGTCTAAAAAGCACCAAAAATGATAAATGCCATATATGGTTTTTTTTACCGCTTATAACATATTCTGGAAATAAAAATAGATATTTTTTGCCACGAATGCACGAATGTTTATTTATAATTCGTGAATTAGTGGCTTACTTTTTTGCCATGAATGCACGAATGTTTGTTTCATAGAAAGGCAATCACTTTTTAGACTGAACTCATTTATTTCTCATTCAAACCTTACCCCCCATAATGCCTTCGTGCTATCGTGCTATCGTGCTATCGTTCCATCGTGCTATCGTGCCTTCGTTCCTTCGTTCCATCGTGCCTTCGTTCTATCGTGCTATCGTGCCATCGTTCCATCGTGCCATCGTTCCATCGTGCCTTCGTGCCTTCGTGCCTTCGTGCCTTCGTGCTATCGTGCTATCGTGCTATCGTGCTATCGTGCTATCGTGCATTCGTTCTTTTCGGAGCAGACTCTTAACTTATTATTTTACCCTGCATTTTTGAGCGGATACTTTTCAACAACTCAACTATATAATAATCAGGTATATAATGTTTTTTTGTTGGTAACATCTTGACATTTTAAAGTATATAAATTTAGATTTTTGGGCTTTTTTATTACACTTTAAACAAATATTTAGTAATATTGTAACTGATTAACCTTATTGCAACCTAAACCATAGCCCATAAAACGATGCAAGGTATCGTTACAGTGTTTTATAATCTGGTTGGTATTACCCTACTGAGCTTTCTGGTTGGGAGCGATGTTGCATTGAATGTAAATGTACCAAAAGCAGTAAATGCTGGGGGTGAATTCGATGTTGAAGTAATTCTGAAAAAGGGAAACCTTAGTGGTTTTGCCCGTCTACAGCAAGAACTGCCTCTTGGTTTATCGGCTAAACTGGTGGAGTCATCGCTTGGCGATTTTTCGTTCGATGAGCAAAAGCTCAGGATTATTTGGCTACGCTTGCCCGAAAGTAAAGGGTTACGGTTGGTTTACCGCATAAAGGTTGATGAGCGCCTTAAGGGTGATTTTTCCTTGAAGGGAACTTTTGCTTACATTGAGAACAATGAACGCAAAACAACCGATTTTCAAACATCAACCATTACCATTAACCCCTCCGCCACAATCGACCCGAATTTAATAGTTGACATAAACGAATTTCAAACCGTTATACCCCCACAGGCACCTGTTGGTTTTGTGGCAAGCAATGTTTACTGCGTAAGGCAAACACCTGTTCCATTTGGCGAAATGAATAGCTACATGGTTAAATTGATGGTGAACAAGGGCAATGCGCAAAAGTTTGCCAAAATTGAGGAAGATGTGCCAGATGGATTTACAGCCGAGGCTCTCGAAACCAAGGACGCCGTTTTCACCTTCAAGGATCAAAAGGTAAAATTCCTATGGATGAACCTACCTGCCGATCCTCGCTTTTTGGTTTCGTATAAACTCATTGCCCCCGATGGTAAAGGCGATGTTACCGTCAGTTTAAGGGGCACTTTTTCATACCTGCTGGGTGATGCCACCCGGGTAATTGACATCATTCAAAAGGATGTTGACTTAACCAATATCGACCCTGCGGCCTTAGATGGGTTGATGTCGTCAACCTTACCAGGCCATGAAGCTGATATCATATCGGGTTTTACAGGGTACTCCGAGGGTGGCGTTGATATTCCAATTGAATACAAAACAATTGAAGACAAACCTAAACGCAAAGTAAAACCCGGGTTCGACATGGAGCCATTTATGCTCATGCCCGAAAAAGGGGTTTACTACAGGGTTCAAGTTGCTGCTGGTCATAAACCCATAAATATCAAACGATACTTTAATCGCTACAACATCAAATACGATGTTAGAACCGAAATACATGCCGGGTGGTATAAGTACTCCATTGGTTCGTTTAAAGAATATAAGGAGGCTCGTGACTTTAGGATTTTGTTATGGAATACCACAAAAATTAACGATGCATTTGTAACGGCATATAACAATGGCTCTCGTATAACCGTTCAGGAAGCGCTGATGATTACTAACCAAATGTGGTACAGGTAGTTTTATGAGCAAACGTATTACAATACTCTTCGGTAAGTTACTATTTTTAATGGCATTAATTTTAGTGCTGCCCGGTGTGCTTTTCGCACAGATTGATGAAGAGGAAAAATACTACGAAAGTATCCTTGATACCGTTGTTGAAGTCCAGAACCCCGTTTACAAACCGGTAATATCGTTGGGTACAGGTTATTTGAGTTTTTGGGGTGATGTTCGTAGCCCAATAGCTTCGCCACTTTATGGGAATATTGCCGGAAAATTGAACATATCGACCCTTTTTGGTCGCAAGCATTACTCTAAAGGCAATGTTTTTGTTATTCTTGGAAGTATTGAAGCCCACGATCCAAAACTTTCCTATCAGATGCAGCAACAACCCCTTCCGCTCGACGAATTAAATAACCCCATCTTTGTTAACTCGTCTTTCAATACCAATATATTTCAGTTAGGATTATCGGTGGAGTATAACTTTGGCCATTTATTTGGACCTGCCAAACGGTTCAAACCTTACGTTTCGATTGGTTTTTCAACCATTTTCTTCAGTCCCAAGGGTAATTTTAAAAGCAGCGAGTCCGATGAATTTTACTACTTTTGGTCCGATGGAACTATGCGTAATTCTTCAGAGTCAGGGCCCGATGCTTACCAGGCAAGAATTATAAGGTTTGATAAAGCCTTTGAAACCGACCTTTCAGGAGTTGATTTATACAAGCAGGGTAGCATTTCGCAGCAAACCTTTTCCATTCCCCTTGATGTGGGATTCGACTTCTACCTTTCCGATAGGATTAATTTGCGGGTGGGAACTGCAATAAACTATTGCTTTAGCGATAAAATTGATAACTACGATAGTAATATTGCCAAGGCACAGGGCTATCCGGTACAGAATGATATTAATGATATCTTCAGCTTTACCTACTTTACCATGAATTTTGATCTTTTCTCCGATCCTAAAACCATTCTGGTTGAGCGAGTTTTTGCCATGCTTGGCGAAGATTATGACTACGATATTTTCTTTAGCGATGCCGATGGCGATGGTGTTTTTGACCGGTTCGACGAGTGCCCCGATACCCCAGGCGGAGTTCAGGTTGACTCCCTGGGTTGCCCTTCGGACACCGATTTCGACGGGATATTCGATTATAACGATAAGGAGCCCGGCACTCCCGAAGGAGCAATTGTCGATGAAAATGGCGTTCAGGTAACTGCCGATGTGCTGGCTGCCATGTTTAATCGTAAAGGGGAAGCTGTTTCGCGCCAGCAGGTAAGTCTAATCCCGCTTACCCATGTGTGGTCGCGCAGCTTAACCTATAGTCCTGGTCAAATCCCTGAAAAACTCAGGATGGTCGATACCGATTCCGATGGTTATATCTCGTTCCAGGAACTAATGAAAGCAGTTAACGAGTTTTTCGACGAAAAAAATAATCTCACCTTGCAAGATCTATACGATCTTAACGAGTATTTCTTTGCGCAGTAACCCAAACCTAACCAGTTCAAGGTTCAAGGTTAAAAGTTCAAAGTTCAAAATCAAGTTAAAAGCTTGCCCTGGGTGAAATCGAAGGGTTCAATATTCAAAATTCCAGATTCAAGATTCAAAGCCAAGTTTTACCATCAACCATCAACCATCAACTATTCTTCCGAACAATGAACAAAATAAGTTAAAAGTTAAAAGTTAAAGGATAGACGATAATCGTTAAATGTGAACCGTTAAACGCATAGTTTCAACCATCAACTTCAACACAGATTCCTCACTTCGTTCGGAATGACAAAAGGAGAGAAAGGGAAAAGTAAAAAAGAGTAATTAGTAATTCGTAATTTGAAATTATCAATCATCAACTTTATCACATTAACCATCAACCACTTGCCCTGAGTGAAATCGAAGGGTCAACGATCAACTATTCTTCCGAACAACGAACAAAATAAGTTAAAAGTTAAAGGATAGACGATAATCGTTAAATGTGAACCGTTAAACGCTTAGTTTCAACCATCAACTTCAACAC
>DFYV01000009.1 GCA_002383425.1 Bacteroidales bacterium UBA4073
GCATGAAAAATAAACCCACCGTTTACTTTATAGTTGGCAACAAAAAAAATATCAACATGACCAACCTGGCAAAATACGGTAAGCTTGTTCAAGTTAAAGAAAAAACACTTTTCAGCAAATAAACAAGTTAAAGGAATGGTATTAAGGCTGTCGGATATGACGGCCTTAATTTTTTTTAAAATGAGTGAACCCCGTCTAAAAAGTTCATAAGTGAAAGGAACATAAGGCTTAAGGCATAAGGCGTGAGACGTGAGGTAAATATATAAATCTCTGAAACTAAACGCTTTGCATTTCTTGCGTTCTTAACGAAAACCATCAATGAGTCCAGTCTAAAAAGGTNNCTCTTTGAGCAACAGATTGCTTCGTCGTGCCTCCTCGCAATGACGCGTTTGCTTTTGGCCTTTTTTGACTGGACTCATCAATTATAATGAAATTTGGCTTTTTAGACAGGACGCATAAAAAAAATCAAAAAATTCTTTTTCGCGTACAGCGTTTCCATCACCCCATGCGTAATGGTTAATGTAAAACAAATTGAGCAATATATTTAAACTAAATTTTTGTAGTATGAAAATGCTGAATATTTCACTTGTGATGCTTTTGATCCTGATCTTTACAGGATGCAAAAAGGAGGACGAAACCCCCAACCATACTCCAAAAGCAATTCATCTCACGGCCAAAGCACCAGAGGTAATTAACAATAATAACGCCTTTGGTATAGAACTGTTTACCAAAGTTGCCATGGAGGAAGATGGTAATATGATGCTCTCGCCCCTGAGCGCCAGCGTTGCATTAACCATGGTGCTAAATGGTAGCGGTGGCAATACCTATGCACAGCTCAAGGAGACCTTGAAATTTCCTGACGAACTTAAAATTGCCGAAATCAATGAGGCGTACAAAAGCCTTGTGGCGCAGCTACTCGCAGCCGATCCCAAGGTGAAGATTGCTCTTGCCAACGCACTGTTTTACCGGTTGGGCTTCGAAATTAAACCGCCATACATGGCTACCATGAGCAACGATTTCGATGCTAAAATTCAAGGACTTGATTTTAGCCTTCCCTCAGCGCTAACCAACATAAATCAGTGGGCAAGCGATAATACGTATGGTAAAATCCCCAAGGTTTTGGATGAGATCTCGGACGATGCCGTGATGTTCCTGATGAACGCCCTTTACTTCAAGGGCGACTGGAGTTACCAGTTCGATAAATCGAAAACCGAGCCACGCCCCTTCTACATCTCAGGTGGAAACAGCATCAACGTGAGCACAATGGTGGGTGAAGTAGGAGCCAAAATTGCCTATGGCAACGGTTTCAGCGCCATTGAAATGCCCTACGGGCAAACTAACTTTACCATGGTGGTGGTTGTACCCACCATGAATCTCAACGATTTCTATGCTGGTTTCGATGCCAAGGCATGGAATGATATTATATTTTCAATAGATGGAAATTCCGATTTCTCAACCACTGTGGTTTATATGCCTAAGTTCACCTTCTCATACGAAACCCAGCTAAATAATCAGCTAATGGTCATGGGGATGGTTGATGCTTTTGTACCCTTTGTGGCAGATTTCTCGGGTATCTCAGATAGTTCAATATTTATCAAATTTGTGAAGCAGAATACCTTTGTGGATGTGAACGAGGAAGGCACCGAAGCCGCTGCGGTAACCACTGTCGGATTTGTGAATACTAGCATAGAACCTAATACCCCCCCTGTGTTCACAATCGATAGGCCGTTTATCTTCGCCATTCGCGAGCGAACAACTAATACGCTTATGTTTATTGGGAAAATTGAAAACCCACAAGGATAAAGGGGGAAAGGTTTAAAAAGGTTGAGTGTTTTGAATGTAGCGTACAAAAAGTTTATCAAATTAAATTTCAAGAAAACAATTAAATAAACTAATTAAACATGAAACCATTACAGAGAATTTCGGCAGTAATTTTGGTTCTGGTAGCAATAGCAGGTTGCACCGATAGAACCACTGAGCGCATTACTTACGAAGCCAATGTTCCTATCTACATGTCGTTTAGCGAGTTCCGTTCTAGCTTTAAGGTGAGCGATGCCAAGGAGATTTCGCAACTTGGGAAGATATACTTCAAGGATGGATACCTATTCGTGAACGAGCGTGGTGAAGGAATCCATGTGATCGACAACAGCGATCCGGCAAATCCGCATATCATTGCTTTCTACGAGATCATGGGAAACGTGGATATGGCCATACGCGGTAATATTCTCTTCGCCGATAGCTACATCGATTTGTTGGCCATCGATATTAGCGATGTGCTCAATCCCGTTGAGGTGGGCCGACTGGAGAACGTTTTTCCCGAAATCGCGCCAGTAGGCGATGAGTGGTATCCATACGCCATGGTCGATCGGAGCAAGGGTGTTATCGTGGGTTGGGAGGTGAAAACCATTACCGAGGAGGTTGATGGTAGCGGTTACGGAGGTTGGCTGTATCGGGGTAACCTGGAACTTATTGCTTTTGATGGAGCGGTTGGAACCAATGGAACGTGGTCGGGTGGAGCAGGCGTAGCGGGATCGATGGCTCGGTTTATGCTCAACGAGCAGTACCTTTATGCCATTGCAATTCCCACCAGGCTAAAAACGGTTGATGTCTCCTCATCAACCCAAATGGTTGTGGTTGATAGCGTTGAGGTTTCCCGCACCATGGAAACCCTTTTCAGGCTTGAGGATAAACTTTTTATCGGAACAACCACAGGTATGCTGATCTTCGATCTTTCAAACCCACTTTCACCCCAGCAGATATCATCGTATGATCACATCACCGCTTGCGACCCCATTGTGGTTGATGGGCAGTATGCCTACGTTACGCTTCGTACCGGAACGGTTTGCGCTGGTGGTGATAACCTACTGGAGGTGATAGATATTTCATCAATCGAAAATCCATATTTGGTAAAATCGTACCCTATGTTCAACCCGCACGGGTTGGGAGTCGATGGCAATCTGCTCTTTATCTGCGATGGTGCTGCTGGGCTTAAGGTCTATGATAAAGCCGACCCCATGGCGATTATCGAAAACCAGATTGCACATTTCCCCGATTTCGATACGTTCGATATTATTCCATTCAATGGTGTTCTTATGCTAGTAGGGCAGGGAGGAATTTACCAGTACGATTACAGCGATCCTGAAAACTTGGTACAGATCAGCTACATACCAATAATTCAGAAATAGCAATGAGGCTTTGGATTACAGCAGTTACTCTTTTTTTTGCCTTAGCTACTGCAGCACAGGTTGGCAAGAAGCAAACTATAACCCTCAACGATGGTTCTCGGGTAACGGGAACCATCGTTTCCGATTCATCGGGTTTGCTAAAGGTAAAGGTTATTCAACCACAAATTGTAATCCTGAATAAATTAGAGATTCAACAGGTTGAGGGGCACCGAAACCCCAACCAAATCTACTCAAGGGACAAGGGCTACTATATCCATTTCACCACCAATGTTTTAGCTGGCAGGAATGATTGGGGAAATGTTTACTCCATAAGCTTTCAGCTTTCCAACGGGTATCAATTTAAAAATGGAGTAAGCTTAGGGTTGGGATTGGGTATCGAAAATTTTATTGTTCCCATTATCCCGCTTAACTTCGATATAAAATTCTACCCCATGAGCCGACGGGTTGCACCGTTTCTTTATGCCCGTTCGGGGTATGGGTTTGCATTAAGAAAGAACGAGGAGGAATTATATAACAATGGTTATGCAAAGAATCCTAAGGGAAGCCCGATGTTCAACTGTGGAGTAGGGATATCAATGTTTGTCTGGGATAGAGCAGCCATCTCTGTGGGATTAGGATACCGATACCAGAAGGTTACCGAGTATTTTCAGTACTATTGGTGGGAAAGTCATGTTAGAGAGGTTATTACAGAGTTCAACAGGATTGAATTTCAGGTAGGGTTTATTTTTAGATAAAAGCGTTCTGTAAAATAATGGCTTTAAAATCATAAAAGGCTCTATATTAAGTTATACTTTTGTTCTTAATGTAGAGAAAGGAATGAGCAAAGAGCAATTCAATAAGAACTACCTAAGCGATGCTGAGCTGCTGGCAGGGTGCCAGCAGGGGAAAGTTGCTTATCAGGAGTTACTCTACAAGCAGTTCTTCTCATTTGCCATGTCTATTTGCATCCGATACGCCCCTAACCAAGGTGAAGCAATGGAAATAGTGAACGACAGCTTTCTAAAACTTT
Source organism: Bacteroidales bacterium UBA4073 (assembly GCA_002383425.1). Classification (GTDB taxonomy): domain Bacteria; phylum Bacteroidota; class Bacteroidia; order Bacteroidales; family Tenuifilaceae; genus Tenuifilum. Next base: position 4,195 of record DFYV01000009.1, read on the forward strand.
TTGAGCGGATTAAGGATTACAACTCCGCACAACCTTTCAAACCATGGTTTGCAAAGATATTGGTGAATACTGCAGTAGATAGCTACAGGAAAAACCAACGGCATAGCTCAACGCTATCGATATACTGCGCAAAGGAGATTGAAGAGGTTGATCCTGAAATTGATGGAAATCTTGTGGCAGAGGATATCCTGAAGCTATTCGCCCATTTACCCGAAACCTATAGGGTTACCTTCAACCTACACGAAATTGAAGGGTACTCCCACGAGGAGATTGGAGAAATGCTTGGAATCGCACCATCCACATCGAGAGCAAACTTGACCAGGGCGAAACAGATGCTAAGAAATTTGTATTATCAACATTATAATATAGTTAAAGATTCACATGGAACGGTTTGACGATCAGTTCAACAAGCAGGTAAAGCGCGCCTTCGGGAACTACAACGCCGACCATCTGGCCGATGCGGGATGGAATGCATTGCAGCAGAAAAGGGCTAAATCGCCGCGCTTGTCGTTCGTTATCCCATTCTGGGCAAAGGCTGCTGCTGTTACCATCCTTTTAACCATTGGTGGTATTTTCACCTATAGGTTAACCAAAAATATTAATCAGCAGATTGCTGATGTTGTCGAACAAGTTGAAATTAAGAAAGAGGCAGTTCCAGAAGCATTTGTTAAAACCGATGCTGCGGATTCGCTGCCAACTTCAGACAGAATTGCTTTGTCAACCTCTGATCCGATCAAAAGAGAAATTAAATATCAACTTTTGCCTGAAGCAAAACCAAGCGAGCCGATTATTGAAGCAGAAATAGCTGACACTTCAAAATCAATTTATTTAGCACAGTCTGATGATGAAATTAGCTCGGATTCAACTCGCAACGAAGTAATTTTGATAGCACTTGTTGAGGAGAACGACAGCATTCCAATCGAGGAAGTAACCCCCGTTGAAGAGCAAAAAATAGCTACCCTTACCGACAAGGAAATTGAAGAGGAAATTATTAAGCTTAACCTTTTGGGTGTTGAAGAACCCTCATCAACCCCATCAAAAACCAGCTTGGGAGCGGGAATTTCGGGCATGATGGCATCGATAGAGGACATGGTATCCTCATCTCCAGGGATCGCTGTTGGTGTTTATTCCCAGCACAGGCTAACCGACAAAATATCCATTCGCCCAGGATTAGCCATTGCCAGGCATAGCTACGCAATAGAAAGTTTATCGGGCAGTGATAAAGTATTCGCCAATATTGGTCTCGATGAATTGGCAGGCGGTATGGTTGAGTTTGAAAATCACATGGATATAGTCGCCATGGAAGTTCCCATTAACTTTGTTTTTAGCCTGAGCGAACGGGAAAACCGAAACCTGTTCGTTTCGGCAGGGATGTCGTCGATAGTTTACCTTAACCAGCACTATACCGAAACCTATACTGGCTACACTGAATCAGATTTTTTCAACGTAACCTCAGGAGAATGGGAAGTAGTCACACAATACCGACAAGTTGATATCGACAATCACTACGGTTCCTTTAGCCATACCGATCTGTTTGGGCTGGTCAACGTCTCGGCAGGATATTCCTTTCCCTTCGGGAAAAATACCTTTATGCTTGTTGAACCTTTCATCCAAATTCCCACCAGGAAGCTTACCAGCAGCGAAATAAAAATTGGATTTTGGGGACTATCGCTCAAGGTTCAGGTGCATAGATAGACGAACGGGTTATGTTGCTTTAAGCATTATTCCCTACCTTTCGGTTTCGTTTACCCTACGCTGAAAAGCATCAGATCGGTGTGTTGATGTGATGATGTGTTAATGGTTGATAGTCCCTAATTATCGGGAAATATAGCCCCAATAAAAATAGCTGGAAGTTATATAAGAGTTGTTCGTTGTTTGTTGTTCGTTGTTCGTAAAAAAGAATCTGGAATTATTCCCCCTTTGAAAAGGGGGTTGGGGGGATTGATTTTTCCAAGCCATGAATTCTATTTTTTTCACCATTTATTANNTTATTAACTAATTATATGTAAAGTTGCGACATTTTAATTTGCTATTAAGTCGGGATTTCTGAATTTGTTACTGTAATAATTATCAACTAATCATCACATTAGATAGTCAGCTAAACAACACATCAGATAATAGTGTATAAACTAATTTTTTTTGTAAAATTGCTATATTTATTTTACTATAAAGTCAGGAACTCTAAAACTAAGCTGATATGAGCTGGCATGCTAAATGGTACGCAATACTGCTAGTTATTGCGAGTTTTATATCGTGTAACGATAATAAAAGCGACAATTCAAGAAATAATTACCTTGAAGAAATAACAATAAAACAGCTTCAGGATGGCTACCGTGAAAAGCGTTTTACCATCGAAAAGGTGGTTAGCGATTACTTAGAACGCATTGAAACAATCGACAAGGGTGGCCCCGGCTTAAACTCGGTTATTTCCATCAATCCCGACGCCATAAGTATTGCACGGGAGTTGGATAAGGAGTTAAGCCAGGGGAAGATTCGCGGGCCGCTACACGGCATTCCTGTAATTCTAAAGGATAATATTGAAACACGCGATTCCATGCCCACCACTGCTGGTGCAATCGTGCTAAGAAACTCGTATGTGGGTCGCGACAGCTGGATTGCCGCAAAGCTGCGTGAAGCAGGTGCAGTTATAATTGCCAAATCGAACCTAAGTGAGTGGGCAAATTTCAGGGCAAGCCGATCATCGAGCGGATGGAGCGGTGTTGGCGGTCAAACCCATAATCCATACGAACTCGATAGGAACCCTTGCGGTTCGAGTTCAGGGTCGGCGGTAGCTGTTTCTGCCAACCTTTGCGCATTTGCCATTGGCACCGAAACCGATGGCTCTATAGTTTGCCCATCGAATAACAACGGGATTGTGGGTTTAAAACCAACCGTTGGTCTAATTAGCCGTAGTGGCATTGTACCCATCTCCTTCACCCAGGACACCCCTGGGCCAATGTGCCGGTCTGTTGAAGATGTAGCTGTTTGCCTGGGCGTTATGGTTGGCCCCGACCCCAACGATACCATGACCCTCGACCCTAAGGCCATGTTTTATACCGATTACACCCAGTTTCTCAGCCGCGATGGCCTCATGGGTAAGCGCATTGGATTTATTACCAACGCATCGGGCTACCACCATAAGGTTGACACGCTCATGAAAAAGGCCATTAGCGATTTGAACCGCTTAGGCGCCCAGGTGTTCGATGTTAGCCTCCCTATTGAAACAAGTGTAAACCAAGCCGAATTTGAAGTATTGCTTTTCGAATTTAAGGATGGGCTCAACCGTTACTTAGCAAGTTTAGGTGATAAAGCCCCCATAACAAACCTTGAGGAACTTATTGCCTTTAACCTTAACGACAGCATTGAACTTCGCTACTTTGACCAACATCTGCTTGAACTAGCCCAAAGCAAAGGCGATTTAAACTCGCCCGAATACAAGGAAGCCCTTAATACCATGTTGAATGGCATTAGGCAAAATGGCATTGACAGGCTGATGGATGAAAACAACCTTGACCTACTCATATTGCCAACCGGTTCGCCAGCCTGGAAAACCGATCTAATCTTAGGCGACAACTACATTGGGGGTAATTCATCGTATGCTGCCATGGCCGGATACCCCAGTATTACCGTTCCGATGGGAAATATCGATGGCTTGCCAGTTGGAATTTCGTTTATTGGGCGCCCATGGAGCGAGCCAATTCTTATTGAAGCAGCGTACTCATACGAACAAGAAACCATGCATCGGATTAAACCAACATTCAAACGGTAAATGGTTTATTTGGAATTACCAAGCGGAATGATTCTATGTGAATCGGAACGAATGGGAATGCCATGAATTATTTGGTGTGATTCGATATTATCGGGAATTAGGGGAAGTTAAAAGTAAAACTCATGACTTTTGACGTGACGATTTGTGCGGCAGAAGATTTCAATTTTAAGTAAGAGATTCATAAGGCAATTCCTAATGTCATAAGGCAGATTTATAATCAATAATGATATTAAACGACGAATAGCCCGTAGGACTTTAGGTATTGTAGGCAACGATTATAAATACGGTTACATACCTCGTAGAGGTTAAAGGAAATCAAACAGAAATTGTTTGTCAAATTATATCCCATTTATAGTAAGCATGTTGATGTATCCTTTCCACGGTGAGGTTCCTAATTCTCAATGTAATTGGTAATTGTGAACATCTGCCATTTATTAACGGCTATACGTAAAACCTTCAAAACCTGCCTGCCACGAGAATCTGTATGGGAAGAGCTTTTCATTATTCTAAAAGGTAAAACCGCTACGCGGTAAAATACTATGGTGATTCCATTTTCTACAAAACCATATCGCCTACGGCGAATTAAGAATTGTATCAATGAGTCCAATCTAAAAAGCCAATTTTAGGTTAACTTTTTCTTGAGGTGCTATGAAATTAATTGATGGTTGATGGATGTTAGTAGTTCGTTGTTAGTTGTTCGTTGATAGCAAAACAGGGGCTTCGAATTTTGAGTCCAGTCTAAAAAGTGATTGTCTTTCTATGAAACAAACATTCGTGCATTCGTGGCAAAAAATATCGATTTTTATTTCCAGAATATGTTATAAGCGGTAAAAAAACATATATGGCATTTATCATTTTTGGTGTTTTTTAGACTGGGCTCATTAATGTTTCGTACGTATAAATATTATTCTATAAATCAAACATTTACAAATGGATTGAAATTATCATGTAATTCATTATCAAGCTATTGATAACCCCAATTTATATTTAAAACTTTGTGAAACTTTGTGCTTACTTCGTGTTTTTTGTGGTTATATTNNTTAATCCATGAGAATTAAGTGCTAAACATTAGCAAATGATTATTTGGAATAAAACCGATTTCCCCTTATATTTACCCAAATCCTTTTCGCTATGGCTCAGAGAAGAACAGGAGTGAAGCAAATTGAAAGCAACTTTGAATACGATGGCGAACTCAAGTACCGGTTAATTTTTGAGAAATCACCCATAGGAATTTTTCAGTATAACACCGATGCAGTTATTACCGAATTTAACGAGCGTTTTGTTGAGATTTTACATTCCAAACACGAACTACTATTGGGATTCGATCTACACAGCATTAACGATAAGTCGATATTACCAGCTATACTCAATGCCCTTGAAGGTAAAAACGGGTATTACGAAGGGAAATATGCTACGTCCACCAGCAATGAAATCATTTACATACTACTAAGAACAGTACCAATAACCCATTCCAAAACAGGGAATGTAACTGGCGCCATCGGTATAGCTGAAGACATTACGGAACTACACCTCATGCAGGAAGAGTTAGCCGTTAAGGAAGAACACTTTCGGATACTTTCGTTGCTTACAACCGATTCAGCATCAATACTAACAATTCAACCTGATGGCACATTTAAACGCGATTGGCTAAGCAATAAGCTAATGAGCGACTCCGGCTACAAGCCCGAGGATATCGATACCTTTGAGAAGTGGGCAACTATTGTACACCCCGATGACCTTGAAAAATTTCAAATGGCATACAATGATATCGTAACAAAAGGCGAAAAGGTTTCACTGGAATTCAGAGTAAAATCAAAAGATAGGCAAATTCACTGGATAGAACATACGGTTTACCCCGAATTCGATAGCCATGGTAAACCCTTCAGGCTTATAAGTGCAATAAAGGATATTACACAAAAAAAGTTGCATGAACAGGAATTGCAACAACAGCGCAACCTGCTAAAGACTATAGTTGATAATGCACCCATTGGTATATGGATTGTAAATCCTGATGGTACCTACCCCATCATAAATTCATGGGTTAGCCAGAATAGTGGGTACGGTACATCCCATTTCTCGATGACAGAGGAAGAAGTTGAGCAATGCCGGCAAAGCAATAGCATTGCCCTGCAAGCTGATAATCCTGTTGAAACAACCGAAGAGGTTACATTCACCGATGGCAGAAAACACACCCTACAAATCTTTAAACAAAAACTAAAATCGATAAATGGCGAGGTTATTGGGGTTTTGGGTATTGCTACCGATGTTAGTGAGCATAAACATTACGAAAAAGCACTAATCGAAGCCCTTGAAAAAGCAGAGGAAAGCGACAGGCTGAAATCGGCTTTTCTGGCCAACATGAGCCATGAAATTCGCACCCCGTTGAACGGGGTTGTAGGATTTGCCAAGTTTTTAAAAACCTATCCCGACACCACACCACAAGAACGCAATAAGTTTTTAGGAATAATAAGCAACAGCGCCGACCACCTTCTCACACTAATCAACGATATAATCGACATTTCGAAGGTTGATGTGGGGCTGCTAACCATTAACCCTGAACCTACAAACATCAATGAGCTACTTGCCGAGATTTACTCCTTCTTTTACAACGCCAACCCCGACTTGCCTAAACGAGGCATCGCTTTTAACTACACCGCAACCCTCGCCAACTCCAGGGCAATTATCAATTGTGACCGAATGCGCTTACGTCAGGTACTAACCAACCTTATAAGCAATGCACTAAAATTCACCAGTAAAGGCATGGTGGAATTCGGATACCAAATAAACGATAATTCTAATGAAATTCAATTTTACGTAACCGACACAGGCATTGGAATTCCGATGGAAAAGCAAAATGTTATCTTCCAGCGATTCCGGCAAGCCCATAACGATATCGCCAAACAGTACGGGGGAACAGGATTGGGATTAGCCATCTGCAAATCGCTGGTTGAGCTCATGGGTGGTAAGCTATGGGTGGAATCGAAACCCGGACAGGGCTCAAGTTTCTTCTTTACCATACCATTGGACATGCCCATCGATAAAACCACCCAAAAACCTGTTAGCTTTGAGCTAACAGAGCTGCAAACCCTTATCAAAGGGAAAACCATCCTTATTGCCGAAGATGACCCCAACTCCATGTACTTCCTGAAAACAGCTCTAAGAAACTTTGATGTAAAAATACTGGAAGCCGATAACGGCCTTTTGGCCACTGAAATTAACCAGCTACATCCGGAAATTTCCGTTATTCTTATGGATATTAAAATGCCCGTGATGAATGGGTACGAAGCCATCAAAAACATTCGTTCATTGAATTCCACCATACCCATTATTGTTCAAACCGCCCACACATTCAGCAACGAGCAAGCTATTAGCAAGGCATTAGGCTGCAACTACTTTATTACCAAGCCCATCGATCCTAATTCTTTATACCAGAGCCTTTACCTTGTGCTAAAAGAGCAAAAGGGTTGAAGAAACAAAATAAGACGTGATGAATTGAAATCAATCCTGTGCTTTAACCTTAAACTATCTTAGAGATGGGTAATGAAACTGTCACCTTTGTACCTACGTTTACTTCCGATTCAAACGCTAAACTACCATTATGCTCCTGAACTATTTTATAGGTAATTGAAAGCCCCAATCCTGTTCCCTTTTGAACTTCTTTGGTGGTAAAAAAGGGTTCGGTTATTCTTGGTAAAATACTACTTTCAATTCCACATCCATTATCCTGTACTGACACTATAACGTTCTTTCCATCAAACTCGGTTTTAATAATAATTTCGCCTTGATTCTCAATTGCTTGTATGGAATTCAGAATAATATTTGTAAAAACCTGATGTAGTTTACCAGTATTACCCTTAACCACAATATTGCCTTCGGCATACTTTTTAACCACACTAATCCTATCCCTGCACTGATTTTGAAGCATTAATAAACAGTTGTCAATAATGGCATGGACATCACAATCCTCATTGTTGGTCCTGCTGTCTTTACTAAATTGATTTAAGCCGCGAACAATGGATACTACCCTATCAATGCCCTGTTTCATACTGGTTAATAATAATGATGCCTCTTTAAAATGCTCATTGCCTTCATGTAAGATGAGGTTTTTAAGACCAATATAAGCCCCCATTATGAAATTTAACGGGTTGTTAATTTCATGGGCTACTCCAGCAGTAAGAACGCCAAGCGAAGCCATCTTTTCGGTTTCAATTAGCTTAAGCTGCATTGTTTTGAGGTTTTGCAGAGTTGTTTCAAGTTCCTCCTTCTGTTTTAGGATGAGAGAATTTTTTAAGCTAAGCTCTTCGTTCATCGATTTTAATTCCTCATTAGCTGCTTCAAGCTCGTAGGTTCTCTCTAACACCAACTGCTCCAGGTTTTCTTTATAGCTTATTAAATCGCGATGTAACCTGGCGTTCTGAATGGCCACTGCCAGCTGGTTGGCAACCGTTTGGGCAAGAACTACTTCGTGTTGATTAAATTTTCTTGTATGCTTGCATGTTCCTAAGATAAGAAGACCAATAGCTTTATCGGTTTGAATGAAAGGTAAGTATATAATGCTTCGTAGCTTACGTAGCTTTACAACCATTTGCTCCGCATCCGAAAGTTCAACATTTTTGGAATCTTCCAAAACGACTGGTTTTTGCTGTAAAATGGCCAGTTTTATATGAGGATGATCGTTTAGGTTTGCTCTCCGCAAACCTTCAGGCATATTTGGATCCAAGGGTGGTGTAGTGGCTCCAAGCCAGATTTCCTGTTCATCTTCCAGAATATAAATTGCCGAAGACTCAATTTTAAGCAAATCAGCCATTCCATTACTAATGGTTTGAAGCACTTTATCGTAATCTAAAGTACTAATTATACCATACCCTATCTGAATGATGGTATTCAGCTCCCTTCGTAATCTTTTTTTGCTATACTTATCAAATGATACTTTAACCATTTATCATGAAAATTTTTTGACAATTTGCCTAACCCTTGGTTGAAATAAAAATACGAAAAAAAAATAAAAAACCCAACCATTTTTTGTAAAAAGGTATGCCCATGCCTCTCACTTATAACACCATTGGTTTCACAAATATAATTAGGCATTATATCGTTCTTATAAATTTTAAAAAATCAAACCCCCGTTTGAATTTAAATAGCTTGCTAAACACAAGTATAGTAAATCGAAAATCAATGAAAACAGATGCAACAAAGGAATATGGCAAATTTGATGGAATTTAGAAAGTTGCTACCCCGATGCTGTCGAATTCAAAAAAGTTCAGATTCCAGATTTCAGATTCCAGATTCCAGATTCCAGGTTCCAGGTTCCAGATTTCAGATTTCAGATT
>DFYV01000008.1 GCA_002383425.1 Bacteroidales bacterium UBA4073
AATCTGGAATCTGGAATCTGGAATCTTGAACCTCGAACCCTGAACCCTGAACCTCGAACCCTTAACCTCAGTTTACGTTTTCCATTTGACAATACCCCTTTTATTCCTTAACTTTACTTGTTTCATAAATAATTTTTCCGATGAAAACCAGGTTACTTTTAGTTCTGTTGCCAATGACATTGGCATGCTGTACCGGTGGCGTTAGGAACGGTTTGGTTCGTATGCCGGTCGATACCGTAGGATTTGCCACTAAACAATACCAAGTCGATTCATTCCTAAGCCGAGTTAGTACCTATCAGGGTGAAATGCTGACAAAAGCACCTTACTTGCCTGGTAGCCGACTGGTGGTTTGCCCTCATGACGATTACGCCTACGTGGGCTGGTTATACCCTGCCACCCTGAGGAACATCAGCGCCAGCACCATTATCCTTTTTGGCGTTGCCCATAAAGCACAACAATTTGGCATTGAGGATGTTCTGGTATTCGATTCATTCACCCATTGGTATGGGCCTAACGGAAACATACCAGTATCAGATTTGCGCGATCAGATTTATAACGAAATGCCACAGGGAATGGCCATTCGACACGATAGCCTGCATAGGGTTGAGCATTCCCTTGAGTCGATGTTGCCATTCCTTCAGCATTTTAACAGCAATATCCAAATAGTTCCCATTCTGGTTCCCTGCATGAGCCTGGAATGGATGAAGGTTGTGGCAAAAGCGCTTGCAGTGGCACTGCAAAAATCGTTTCAGGAGCATAACCTGAGCTGGGGCGACGATGTGGCTCTGGTGGTAACCACCGATGCGGTTCATTACGGTAACGAGGATTGGGGTGGTAAAAACTATGCCCCATTTGGGGTTGACTCGGCAGGTTATAGGAAGGCTGTTGATTTGGATCTCAAAATTTTAAACACTACCCTTACCGGGACACTCAGCCAGAGTAAGGTGCAAAACTTTTTTAGATATACCGTTGATAGCCATAACCACAGGGAGTACAATTGGACATGGTGCGGTAGGTATAGTATTCCGTTTACCCTGCTTACTGCGTTAGAGTTGAATATGTTAACCCAGGGGTCCGATCTTACAGGATTACCCATAGGTTATGCCACAAGTATCGATCATCAACCTCTACCGGTGAGCGATTTAGGCATGGGTAAAACTGCGCCCGCAAACCTAAAACACTGGGTAGGATATGCGGCCGTGGTTTATCCGTAATGTTTTTACTGATAGCCTGAAGTGCAACTCCAAAACCTTTTCAACCCTGGATTAGCTTTCGGGTAATCACCCTAACCGGGAATCGGGCAGCCAGGTAGCCTATAGCTATTACCACAAGAAATATAAGGGCCATATCACCTGCCTGTACTTCAACGGGGTAAGCATCTATAATGAAATTTCCCCTTCCCTCGAGCTTTATCAGCTTAAAGGTGATTTGCAGCCAGCAGGTTAGCAGCCCTAGTATAATTCCAATTAAACTTCCACCAATGGAAATGAGCATTCCTTCGGCAAGGAAAATCTTTTGGATTAGAGCGTTGCTCGCCCCAAAGCTTTTCAGCGTTTCCACATCGGTGCGCTTATCGATAATTAGCATCGAGAGCGAACCAACAATATTGAACGAGGCAATTATAAGGATGAGGATTAGTATTAACGCAATGGTAAACTTTTCCGATTTCATGGTTCGGTAAAGCGATTCATTCTGCTGGTAGCGGTCAAGAACCCTGTAACGGTTGCCAAGTACTTTTTCAACATCAGCTTTAGCCTTTACAGGGTTTGCATTGGGGTTAAGCTTTATTTCGATGGCGCTAACCGTAAGCGAGTCGTAAAGAAGCAGTTTCCGGGCAAACTCAACGGGAGTAATCACGTAGCGGGTATCAAATTCCTGCTCTATGGCAAAAACCCCTGAAGGCATAATTGCTTTATTGATAAATGCTGTGCTTGGCGAATAGCTCTTTCCCCGTCGTGGAATGTATATGAATACCGGGTCGAAATGGGCCAAATTGGCATTCAGGTAGTAAGCTACACCCTCGCCCATGATTGCCATGGGCTGACTACCCTGCCAGAGCTTAAATTCGCCATCAATAATCTTACTTTTTAAACCGGTTAGCTCGGTGTAATTCCTGCTAACTCCTTTAACAACGCCAATATGCTGTTTACCGCGATAGCGGAAGAGGGCATTTTCTTCAAGTACTTCAGCAAACACAGCCACATGGTCCATCTGCCTTACCTTTTCGAATGGTAAGCTATCAATCCTGAAAGTTTTTCCCTTTTTAGGTTCTATTCGCAAATCAGCATCAATATGGGAGTAGAGGCTGGCAATAAGTGAATCGAATCCGTTGAATACCGATAGAACCACCACAAGAGCCATTACCCCTGTTGCAACTCCGACAACTGAAATTATAGAGATGATGTTGATGATGTTATGCGATTTTTTCGCAAACAGGTAACGGCGGGCTATGAATAAAGGAACATTCATTGGGCTTACTTCTTTCGGGCTATGTATAGAATTTCGTCGTTGGGTAAGGCGTAGTATTCAACTTCGTGCGGGGTTAGCTGCTTGACAAAATCGTTCTCCAAAACGTCAAAGCCAACCGAGGCAAGTCGCTGGGCGTAATCGCGACCGTAAAGCCTCAGGTGGTCGCGTTGCCGGTAGTATTTCTCCCTGAGCTCAGGGGTGTTGTATTCAGGTTTTTCAAGCGTTTGCTCCATGGACAAATCCATTGGGACCTGGAGTATGGCAAAACCACCGGATTTAAGAACCCGGAGTATTTCGGCCATCGCTTTACGGTCGTTTTCCACATGCTCAAGCACATGATTGCAAATAACCATATCGAAGGTATTGTCGTTAAACGGCATTGCCTGAACATCGAGCTTAACATCGGCCCAGGGCGATATCAGGTCGGCTGTAATGTAATCGATATTTTTTAAACGCCTGATGGGTTTGATAAAACAGTACTCGGGAGCAATGTGGAGTACCTTTTTGTTTGAGGTGAAAAAATCGGTATTGCGTTTCAGGTACAGCCATATCAGCCTGTGACGCTCAAGCGACATTGAGTTGGGTGCTAATGCGTTTCTACGGACAGTTACCCTTCCGTATGGAAGTAGTTTGCGGTATTTTACCCCATCAATGGGATCCTGGTAACGATTACCCCTGTAAAGTAATCCCACTCCCTTCATAATAAACGCCCCACCCCGCTGCAGGTAATGTCGGGGAATAAAACGGGTGATGAACGATACTAAGCGGCTTACCATGGTAAATTAGTTACTCCTTTAGCAGCTGGTCAATCTTATCGATATAATCGAGGGAATCGTCGATGAAGAAGGTGAGTTCCGGTATCACCCTAACCTGATGTCTCACCCTTTTGCCCAGCTCGCCCCGTAAAAATTTAGAGTTATCTCTTATATGCTCAAGGGTTTTTTCGGCATCGTTCGATGGGAAAATGCTAAGGTAAACCTTGGCCACCGATAGGTCGGGGCTAACCCTCACCTGGGTTATGGTGAGCATTTTATTGGGGAACCGGGCAGCGCCTTCCCGTTGAAAAATCTCGCTTAACTCCTTTTGCAGTAGCCGCCCCACCTTCTGTAAACGGGTTCCTTCCATATCATTTTTTTTACAAATATAGCTGTTTTGCCGTAAGGCAAAATTTACTGTTTGTTTGCAGCCGGAAACCGAGCCGTTTTTGGCGAGCTCACCTAAGGCAAACCTGTAATTAGTAAAGATAAATTCGTAAACTTCGGCGAGTGTGGGTTTACAAAAAAGAAAACGGATTTTTATGATTTGTAACTTTTTTTATAACTTTGAGTTAGGATATATAAATGGATGAAAACCATATATCCATCTATTTTTGGATGTTTTTATACGGTTTTTCTTGATATGTAAACGAGTTATTTGCAATAGGGTATGGCTTGTGGATCGTGTTTTGTGGACAGGGATCAATGGGGTGATTAAGCGCTGTGGTATGACAAAACAAATAATTGTGGGCATGGGTTAAGGCATTTTGCAAAAGTAAATTGGCGGTTCACTTTGTAGTGGACACATGTAAAATTTCATTCCAAATGCCAGGGCGATTGTGGACAGGTTGTTGTCCAACGCACGCTTGACCATCAAACCAGATTCAGCTGACAGATAACCCCACCCTACAGACACACAACAGCCACTACCTGAAATAATTTTTTGGTGGATAAGTGCATAGGACAATGAAAAAGTTTCTGTAAATTTGAAAAGTTGCAAACCTGTTTGGTGTTTTAATGACAAAAAATTACATGCAGGTAACGGCTGAACGTTAGTAACAAACAAAGAAAAAACATGAAACTAAGAGCAGTAATTATAATTACATTTCTTTCAATAGGTTTTACAAGTTATTCTCAAAAAGGACTTATTTCAAAAGAAGAGGCCATTCAGGATATTAACACCATGCAAAAATATATTGAAGAAATACACCCTAATGCTTATGCATATAAAAGCAAGGAAATCATTGACAATTTGTATGAAATGGTAAAAAATAAAATAAAAGATAGTATTTCAATTTACGAACTTTACAATTATGCAAGTTTTTTAACAGCAAATTATGGATGTGGTCATCTTTCAACAATATTTCCAAATAGTTGGAACAGAGAAAATCATTTGGTAGTCCCTTTTACTATAGAAATCTCAAACCAAAAAGTTTATGTCAAAAAAATCATTGATGGGTATGGAATATTTGAAAATGCCGAAGTAATAAATATCAATGGAGTTCCAATAAATGAAATCATTGACACAATGCTTGTTTCAAGAAGCGGTGAAGCATTACATTTTAAAAAAGAAATGGTAAAGTATTATTTTCCAAATTTACTTTATTCGATTTATGGATTTGACAACAAATATGAAGTACAATTTAAACAAGACAATACCATAAAAACTCTTGTTTTAGATGAGATAGATTATAAAAGTTATCTGAAAATGTTAAATGGTGAAGAAAATAATATCAGCGATTTTTCTGTGAAATATTTAATGGAAAAGAATTTATGCATAATTGACTTTAGAAAATTTTCAGATTTGGAAAGATTTAAAACTTTTTTGGATACGGTATTTAATAATATCAAAAGGGACAGTATTAACAATTTAATTATTGATTTAAGAAACAATTTAGGCGGAAATTCTGCTTTAGGTGATGAACTATTTCAATATATTTCTAAAACTGATTTTAAACAATATGATAAAACCATTTTAAAAGTCAGTTCACACTTAAAAAAATTGTGGACTTCATATTATCTTCCGCTGGGTATTATTGATAGCATGACAGTTAATAAACTTTTAAATTTACCCAATGGAATGATTGTCAGAACTGATACAGTATTCAATTATGATGATGAAATAATAAAGCTAAAAGAGATTTCTAATAAATTTAATGGTAATGTTTATGTTTTGACAAGTAATAATACTTTTTCATCGGCGGCAGATTTTGCATGGTGTTTTAAACATTATAATATGGGTAAAATTGTTGGAGAAGAAACCGGTGGTTGGGGATTTTGTTATGGCGATAATGTTTACGCTGAATTACCAAATAGTAGATTACCAATTAATGTATCATGTAAATTATTTTATAACATTGGTGCAACAGAAACGAGTACACATGGAGTAATTCCAGATTTTCAAGTAAAATCGGAAAATGCATTGGATTATGTAATTAAAATTATTGAGAAAAATGAATAATTGTCAGTTGCTAAATAAATAGTCCTCTGAGCGTCGCGTCCCACCTTGGGCGGAATTGGACTACACTCGCCGGATTCAGGGCTATGTACTTGATGAAGATTTTACGATTTTTTGAAGAAAAATAGCTGAAGTGTTCCTTGACGTATTGCAGGTTTATGTGCTTTTCGGTTCGATTCTACCAGCAGTTTTTGCAATCCCGCTATTTTAGACATTCCCTGACCGCCCACAGTACTGAATAAGTAGAACTGTAGTAGTTTTTGAAACATAAAAAACTTAGCATGGTACACAAGTGCCACAAGACCTCTGAAATTTACACCCATGTGACTGAAAAAGTTTGCAAAAAAATTTAATCGCCTTTTGATGATTTGTAACTTTTTTTATAACTTTGAGTTAGGATATATTAATGGATGAAAACCATATATCCGTCTATTTTTGGATGTTTTTATACGGTTTTTCTGGATATGTAAACGAGTTATAGGTCATTTTAGAACAACAACTACGGCTGACAATAAACAACAGAAATGGAACAACAAGACAAACTAAAAAACGCTATTAGAAGTTTAGCGAAAATTCAACTTCATATTGAAAACAACGGTGGACCCGAAGAAAACGGAGAACTGTTTGGAGAATATTTTCACCTGAGGGCAAAGATTTTGGCAAGTTTCGGTTTGCCTGACAGAGACAGCTTTGGGAAAATATTATTCGTTAAATCATTACCAACGGATAAAGACATCGATTCAATCATCAACAATCTGAAAAAAACCGCAACTGAATATTTGCTTTCACCGGCAAAAACTGAAGCACAAATTTTAGAGGAGGCAATAAAAGAAAAATTAGAACCTGAACAAGTATTACCTAAATTTGGAATTACTATTCATTTATACACCATATTCGTTTACAAAGAAATATTACTTGCAAAAAAAGACCGTCCTCTGACTATTCTGGAGGCTTTACGTTTGGCAGACAACCCAATGACTTTGAACTTATTAGGCATAGTTGCATTGACAAAGAACTTTGGAGAAGAAGAAAAGAAGATGTTGGAATATTTAAATGCCAAAGGCATTAAATATCTCGACCACTACATTTCTGCATTTCAATTTGATGGGAAAGACGAAGAAATTCAACAAAGCCAACTTGCAGAATTTTGGCACGACTTAAACGGTGGCTTTGAGTTCAAAACACTTGACGATAAGTTTTCAGCATTAACTTATTATTTAATGAATTACTTATGTTTAGTTGTTGCTGACCAACCATACAGAATAATAGAATTAGAAATTTACTACCACGACAAAGACAATCACCCCGACCCATACGTTCATTGTTCATACGAGCAACTTTTTGCAGGTAAGTGGTATTTTAATGGAGCAGGTTTGGACATCACTTTTGGCGATTACGAAAAGAAAATTTATGGTGGCATCTTGATTAGAGGAATTATGAAATTTGGAGAAAATCCACGTTACATAAGCGGCCCATCAAACGTTCTGAAAGAAATTTTCTCAAACATCGGAAACATTTTGACGGGTAAAGGAGGAATTTATTTGAGGGAATTAAACAAAGAAAAATTTCAAGCAAGGGAAACCAAGCCAATCCAAGCAGTTCGTATTGGCTTGACTAAGAAAAAAGAGGACACAGAAAATTATGCCGAGAAAAAATATCGGTATTTGATAGAGCTAAATCTGCACCACAAATTCAAGGATAAAGAAAAGGTTGTTCTACAACTTTTGGCAGAC
Organism: Bacteroidales bacterium UBA4073; assembly: GCA_002383425.1. GTDB lineage: Bacteria > Bacteroidota > Bacteroidia > Bacteroidales > Tenuifilaceae > Tenuifilum. The sequence continues at coordinate 7,416 of DFYV01000008.1, forward strand.
AATAAAATATCAAAAGAACAAGCTAAAGAAATAATGGGTTATAACATAAATACGTAAATGATACCTGACAGCCAAACAAACACACTTTATCTTGCTGATTGCTTACCAACAAAGCATCCAAAATTTTTTGCGGACTTTGAAGCGGTATTAAAGAAATGTGGCATTTCTTTTCAGCTATTGCCCGATACAAAAGATATTTGGGCTGTTGATTATATGCCCATCCAAGTTTCGCTTGATAAGTTTGTTCAGTTCGTTTACAACCCTGACTATTTGCAAAGCAAAAAATGGATTAAGACAATTTCAGATGTTGAAAACATTTGCAATTCTATAAAACTAAATCGCATAAAATCCGACATTGTTTTAGATGGAGGTAACGTAATAAAGACAACAGGGAAAGTTATAATGTGCGACAAGATTTTTATTGAAAATCCGCACTATTCAAGGCAACAACTTTCATACAAATTGAGAGAACTTTTTGAAGTTGATAACCTCTATTTTGTTCCTCAACAACCAAATGATTTTACAGGACACGCTGACGGGATGGTTCGTTTCCTCGACAACAACACAGTATTAATTAACGACTATTCTAAAGAGAAATCAGAATTTCAAAGAGCATATAAAATTGCGCTGGACAATGCAGGACTTGAATACATTGAAATTCCTTATAACCCTTACGGTAACAAGTCTTACGTACAAGCCAACGGTAACTACATAAACTTTTTACAAATGCAAAACACAGTCATCATTCCGACCTTTGGCATTAAGGAAGATGAAATTGTGATTCGACAGTTTGAACAACTTTTTAGTGGACAACAAATAGCCACAATTGACAGTAACGAAGTGGCTGACAATGGCGGAATACTCAACTGTATTACTTGGAACATAAGGACAACGTGAGAAGAAAAATACCCCATAACGCCAAAACATTATGTGTTATCATAAAGGACAGGTACAATGCCATATACGATAACCGAAATACCAAATAAATTGGTTGACAGACTGAAAACCGCAACAAATGAAATAGTTCTGTTTTGTGATTATAATTTTGCGTTAATGATTGACTATTCTTTCGAGTTTCGGCTAAACGGAAATCATTTTTTGGAAAGAGTAAACAAGACCGAAGTCCGTTATTTTGTAATTGACTTTTTAGAAAAGAATTATCCAAAGTTTGTGAACTTCAAAAACGCATAATACAATGAAAAATCTACGGTTAAGTGGAAAAAAAATTTGTATCATCCTCAGAATATTCCTGATATTGGAAACGCTTACCGTATAATAGTTCATAAAATTGTGTCTGAAAAAGACAACAAAATAAACAAAAGAGTAAATCATTTATTCGAAGATTTGGGAAAAATTGGTTGGGCTGAATTTGAAACTAATAGGGAAAAAGAAGTTGAAGTGTTTCTAACATTAACAATATTTTCAGAAACACATAAAAATCTGTTTACGATTTAGAATGTTTTAAAACCTGAAAATAATTAATAACTCAATGACAATAATAGGTTCTGTGATAGGTGATGTTATCGGCTCGGTTTATGAATGGAATAATGTAAAAACTACTGAATTTGCTCTATTTACTGCAAAATCAGACTTTACAGACGACACAGTATTAACTATTGCAGTTGCTGATAGCATTTTAAACAAAAAAGATTTTGCCAAGACAATATGGGAATATGGCAGAAAGTATTGTGGACGTGGTTACGGTAGCAATTTCAGAAAATGGTTACAAGAAGATAACTTGAAACCTTACGGAAGTTTTGGAAATGGTTCTGCAATGCGAGTAAGTGCTGTGGGTTTTGCATTTAAAAACATTGAAACCGTTATGGAAGTTGCTAAACAGACAGCAGTGGTAACACATAACCACCCCGAAGGTATAAAAGGTGCACAAGCTACTGCAACTGCAATATTTCTTGGAAGACAAGGTAAATCAAAGCAAGAAATTAAAGATTTCTTAACTCAAACTTTCAATTATAATCTTGACTTCACTCTTGACAAAATACGACCTACTTACAAATTTGACGAAACTTGTCAGGGTTCAGTTCCACAAGCAATTGTGGCGTTTCTTGAAAGTTCTGACTTTGAAAGTGCAATTAGACTTGCAATATCAATTGGTGGGGACAGCGACACTATCGCTTGCATAACAGGTGGAATTGCTTCGGCTTATTATAAACAAATTCCAACAGAAATATTGGACTTTGTGATGGGCAAACTACCGAACGAATACATTGAAATAATTAACAAATTTGACAAACAATATGACAGAATATAAAAATGGCAAACGCACAATAAATTGTCCTCTAACCAGAGCGTCCCGCCATAGGCAGGTTTAGTTCAACAGCCACTAATCCCAATCAGGGCATGAGTTCAGTCTAAAAAGTGATTGTCTTTCTATGAAATAAACATTCGTGCATTCATGGCAAAAAAAGTAAGCCACTAATTCACGAATTATAAATAAACATTCGTGCATTCGTGGCAAAAATATCGATTTTTATTTCCAGAATATGTTATAAGCGGTAAAAAACCATATATGGCATTTATCATTTTTGGTGCTTTTTAGACTGGGCTCAGGGCATGATTTGCAACTCTAAAGTTTTTCCCACCTTAGCATTACCGTTAATGTGGGACAGGAAAACGGTTTCAAGTTCCATTTCTGGCCTTAGCGACAAACGTTGCAGACAAGCTGTAGCTAAATCGAATCGAACTACAGAAACTGGAAAAGCTCTGGAAAAAGATTATATTTGCATTAGATAAGAAATTAACGCAATAAATAAGGTCATATTGAACATACCGGAAAATATAGACTTGAAAACATTTGACTTTTCAGTCTATGTTGCTTCAAAAATGTATGAAGACGGACTAATTTCGGCAGGACAAGCTTCCGAAATGGTTGGAATATCCAAACGAGCCTTTATAGAAATATTAGGTAAGTATGGCGTTTCGTTGTTTAGTCAATCAACAGATGACCTTGACAAAAACATCGCCAATGCCTAAGATAACAGTTATTGCCGATACGAGTTGTTTGATTGCTCTTTCAAAAATTGAGGCAATTGAACTATTGAGAAAATTATATGAAGATGTTTAGATAACGGAATAAATCGCACTTGAGTTTGGCGAAATCACCCCTCAATAGATTCTTATTGATAATGTTAAGAACAAAGGATACCAAAAACTACTTGACTTATCCCTTGATTTAGGCGAAGCTTCTGCCATTGCTCTTGCCCTAGAAATGGACGAGGTTCTAAGCGCCTAACCTTATAGCATGGGCACCGTTATTGCCCGGCAATAAACCCATACATATCAATCAATTTTGCCTTTGAATAAATTATATCTGTTTGTTTAGATGTTAAAAAATCAAAAGTATATATTTTGAAAGAATCGAAAGCGTCCTTATTCGCATCATAGAAATTTTTAATATTTAGAAGAGAGTCTTTATTAACAGAATTTAATTCAAAACTCTTTCTAAAATATTGGTCAAATGCAGGAATATTGGCAAAAACACCTAACATGATTTTTGTTACAAGTGTATCAGTTGGTTTATTTTCTTTCCCCAGTGCATCTATAATCTTCTGTTTGCAATCCAATAATAAGTTGATGTTTTCTTCATCATATTTATCAACATCAACTTCCCATAACTTCGTATTCATTTTTGAAATTGCTATAATTAGGTTTATAAAATTTCTGACACTCTTTTCAAGAAGAAAAGACGAACCTCTCATCATTCCCCAACTCGCCAGATAAAATCCTAATTGCAAACAGCTCATTTGAAGATTTTTATCATTTGCTAGTTCACTGAGCTTTTTCTCCTTATAAAATGAATAAAAATAATTGTAGCAATAATCAAAAGAGGCATATCTTTCATCGGGTTTTCTGCCTTTGTTTTTACCATTCCCTTCTAAAAATTCGTTGAGAGTTTTTTTTATCTCCATGTTCATCATATTTGTAGTAATATAAATTTTTCGGCAACAAATTACAAGTTTATTGAATATATCGAAAAAGTAAAACTAATTCATCAGTAATGCACGTAAAAACACCTTGCTAACCCATTAATATTTCACCTAAATACTACGTAGTATCTCCTCAAACTCGGCAAGTATCATAGCTGTTGTTCCCCAAACCATTTCACCCCTAAACTGGTAAAAGGGTGCTGTGAGAGGACTGCCATGCGAGGTTATCACCTTAACCGATTTATTTACCTCAGCCAGCAAATCGGATACCCCAACCTCAATAACATACTCCACCTCCTGCAGGTTAGGCATAAATTCAGGTTTTTGTGAAGTATAACCCACATAGGGGTAAACCATCAAATTGCTTACCGGTACATACAGCTCGGTAAGCTTGCCGAGTATTCTTACCTTACTGGGTTCAACCCCTACCTCCTCGTATGTTTCCCTAAGCGCAGTGCTATCGAGGGTTAAATCGATATCCTCAAACTTACCGCCGGGCAAACTCACCTGTCCGCTATGTGGCCCTTCATAGATTTGCCGTTTTATAAGCACAAAATGTAACCGTTTGGCAAAAGGGTAAAGTAGTATTAGCACCGCACTATCCCGTGTGGCAAAGTTGGGTTCTGTACTTCCCGATAAATCGGCACGAATTGAAGGTTCCATTCGTTTCTGTACCTTATACCCCGGTAATGGAAGGTTAAGAATCGACTCTATTGCCTTAACCAAACCGCTATCTGTTTTTTTCACTTCGATATATATTGCTTTTCAAAGATAGTGTTCTGGCTCGCATTTTTGAACACTTCCATGAAAAAATTCAAACCACAACCATATAAACCCGTTAACCAAAAATGTTTATATTTATGCGTTGATACTTTACAAGTATTTTAATAAAAAACATTGCTGACCAGCCTCAATGAACAATCACTTTAAAAGCTTATGAATTTAAACCAAAAACCATCCATGCTTATGAAACGAATTTCACTTTTACTTCTTGCTGCAACAATTCTGATTGGTGGTGGATGTGCCTCGAAAAAATATGCCAAAAGAGGGATAAAGTATGAACAGGCTGGCTTGTGGGAACAAGCTTCCGAAGCTTACATGCGCTCCTTAACCGCCAATCGTGACAATGTTGATGCTATTATTGGGCTGAAACGTAGCGGGCAAAAGGTTCTGGATGAACAATCGATGAAAACGATTAAAGCATACGAGAATGATGATCTGAAACAAACCGTTTACGAATACATTGATGCGGAACAATTCCAATCGAAAGCTGCTGCGCTTGGGGTGGAACTTTACATTTCGAACATGGCAACTGAATACTTTAACGATGCAAAACCCAAATATGTGGAAAGGATATATGCCGAATCCCAAATGTTACTTAATGCCGAAAAGTTTCAGCAGGCCGAAGCTTTACTCTCCGAGGTTAAGCAGCTACAACCCGATTATGGAAATGTTCAGGAGATGCTGAAGGTTTCAAAATGCGAACCACTTTACCGCGAGGCAAAAGGATTCATGGATGCAGGTCTTTACCGAAAAGCATTCACCAACCTCGACAAAATAATTCGTGAATTTAACACCTATAAGGATGTCAGCGAACTTCGGGAAGAGGCCTTAAGTAAAGCAATAATCACCATAAAAATAACCGATTTTAAACAGGGAACTGGCGCTACAGCCGATCTGGTCAAATCGGTTCAGTTCTCGGTTGTTGGCAAGCTTAATAGCCTAAATAACCCCTTTATCAAGGTGATTGATGTTGCTAACACCGAAAGTATAGTAGAGGAGCAACGCCGCAGCCTAAACACCAGTTCCGACCTTGAGGTAGGCAAGCTTATGGCTGCAAAGGCATTGCTTGCAGGTGAGGTTTCGGCTTTGCAGCTATCAACAGGAAAATTAAATAAACAGGAGAAAAGGGGTTACCTACGCCAGGAAACTAAAGTTAAAGATCCATCTACAGGCGAGGTAAAGGTTAAGGTTGACTATAAAAAGGTAACATACTACGTATTCAACCAACGCAACGATGCAACCGTATCGCTTAAGTTTCAGCTAACATCCACTGAAAGCGGGGCGGTGATGGTTTCCGATTTGGTTCGCAGCAGTCAATCCGACGAGGTTAGCTATGCCACTTTCGATGGCCCATCAGCTCAGCTTGTGCCAGGTTACTGGGAAAAAATGGGTAGTTCATCGTCTAAAGATGTGATTTCCGACACCCCATACGAGGTTAAAGCTTTACAGGGATTGCTAAAAGCCCGTCGTGATGTTATCCCTGTGGCAACGCTCATGGCAAACGCCATTGACGATGTGGCTAAGCGCACAGCTCAAAAAATCAATCAGTATAACCCTGAACAGTAGTAATATGCAAAAAGTTTTATCCATTTTCCTGTTTGCACTTATCATGGTAGGATGCTCTGGCACCACAAGTGTTAGTGAGCAACCGCAATCCCCTTCATGGGTAAAGGCGCGTCCTAATGTACCGGATTACTATGTGGGTATTGGTTCGGCACGTAAAACCACCCCCGATTACCAGCAGGCAGCCAAGCAGAGCGCATTAGCCGACCTGGCCAGTGATATCTCGGTAGTTATATCGGCCAACTCGGCACTAAACGCATTCGAAACCCATCAGGGTTTCTTTGAGGATTACACATCAAACATCCGTACCGAAGTTCAAAAAGAACTTGAGAGTTACGAGGTTGCCGGTACCTGGGAGGATCAACAGAACTACTGGATTTACTACCAACTGTCGAAAGAAACCTATCGCCGCACAATGGGCCAAAAGAAATCGGCTGCAGGTGCCAAAGCCCTTGACTTCTACGACAAGGCCATTACAGCTAACGAATCAAACGACTCCAAATCGGCTCTACTATTGCTTATAAAAGCCCTTGAAACCATTAAACCCTTTATTAACGAAGATATAAGTGTAACCCATAATGGTAAACAAATATTTTTAGGGAACGAAATTATAAACACCCTAACCAACACGTTGAATGCTCTTACAATCAAAGGTCCAAAAGAAATTGAAGTCATGCTTGGGCATCCGATCAAGAGCGGTTCCTTATCCTATACTGTGGTTAACGACAGGGAAATCCCACAGAAACTAATACCTCTGAAGATGATCTACTCCGAAGATATCAATCCCAGTAGTACTGCTATCACTTCGCCCGAGGGCGTTGCATCATTTGCGATTGAAGCGGTTAGATCAAGAAAATCATCGGTCGCCCTTAAAATTGAGTTCGATTTTGCTTCAGTAATTAAGGAGGTCACCCGCGATTTTGCCATAGGAAAGATTCTTTTACGCATGAAGGTCCCAGTTACGGAAACCCATATTACCATTATTCGGCCAAAATTTTATGTTACATCCGAAGAGAAAAATTTAAACCAAACAAACGATAAGCCTATTTTAGCAGAAACTTTTAAGCAAAAAATACTGGCAATGGGTTTCCCAATTGCCAATACCCCGGCCGAGGCCGATTACATAATCAACCTAAAAGCTAATACCCAACCTTCGGGACGGTCGGGACAGTACGTTCAGGTTAACCTGAACTTACAGGTAAATGCAACCAGTAGGGAAGGCAATACCGTGTACACCTTCAGCAACGATAAGATTAATGCATCGCATTTCACCCCTGAACAGGCAGGAATTAGCGCCTATAGCACAGCAGTAAAACGAATCCAAAACACGGTAGTAAGCGAGCTGATTGAACGAATCATCAAGGGCGATAGGCTTTACTAAAACTTTCTTTATTGAGTATGCCCCGAAAACCACGATAGCACGATAGCACGAAGGTACGAGGGCACGATAGCACGATAGCGCGAGGGCACGAGGGCACGATAGCACGAAGGCAATAAAGCACGAAGGCACGATAGCACGATAGCACGAAGGCACGAGGGCACGAAAGCACGAGGGCACGATAGCACGAAAGCACGAAGGCACGATAGCACGAGGGTACGAAAGCAAGATAGCATGACAGAACGGAATAAGAGAAATAAGAACACATATCGGTGTTAACCCTGTTGAAAACAGTTTTAAGAAATATGAGTCCAGTCTAAAAAGGTATTCTCGTCATTGCGAGCGAAGCGAAGCAATCTATATCTCTTTGAGCAACAGATTGCTTCGTCGTGCCTCCTCGCAATGACG
>DFYV01000002.1 GCA_002383425.1 Bacteroidales bacterium UBA4073
AGGTTACCCTACACTAAAAAACAAACACACAAAACCATGTCAAACAGGGGAACGCTTCAACTATTTTTCTTCAAAAAATCGAAAAATCGTCATTAAGCCATAGCCCAGAACATGGCGGGTATAGTTCAATACCGACTATGGTGGGATGCGATGGTCAGAGGTGAATTTATTAGCAGCTGGGCATTATTTTTGTGCAATCGGCCTTAATCCACTTGTCTTAATACGTGAATCAATGTAACTTTTTAACTCCTCAAATGACATATTCTGAGTTTCGATGCTAATTTTATCACGTATCTCGCGCATCATTTTAACTGCGTCAAATGATTTTTCTTTTTTAGTCTTCATAATGTATTAATTCTTTTGGACTACGAATCTCTATCATAGGGTATCCAAGTCTGTAATTGACAGAATTATACCCCTTAATCCTGTCAAGATTAACAATATGTTTAAAATTCCAACTTGCAAGTACATCTACACGGTTAATTGTTGCAAGTGCAATGTGTCTGCAATCTTCAAGGCTTGTTTTACCAACGACTTTATCAGAAATATACGTATCAGCAAGTTTAATAACCTCTTCTGTCAGTTGAACCCGCTCAAATTTGTCCGGACTGAATTGAAGCAATAAATCTCTTACATTTTGTGGAGCACCTGTCAATTCTAAATCTAGTAATTCTGACACAACAAAAACTATCTCGTTATTTTAAAGTCTCTTGAATAATCTTTGTGTTGCCTCACTAAATTCCTCATCGAAGTATCCTCCCACAACTGAAGTATCTATATAAATTCTTGGTCTCATTTATTGTTTTTTACAAAGTTACAAAGATTAATATTCAAATGAAAATCTCTGAATCGGGTGTCTTTTCCCTCACTGTCAACTCGTTTATATATGTTCCCTCACACCCAGAAAGGTGTATATATCCACCCAAATTGGCGTGTATTATTCCCTTTTTGTTATTTTTCTGGTGCATATTATTTTTAAAAATACAGAATTTTTTGAGCAATACATCATCAAAAGATAATTTTTTTTCAAACATTTTCTGATACATGCTTGCATATCCCTTGTCGTGTCGCAGTTTCTGTGCTACAAACCAAGTTAAACCGGGAGGCAACGCTTACATAAGAATCCGCCACCAGAACGCACAGCATAATAAAAAAACTATTACAGCTTCATTTATTGGGCTCTGTGGTCAGATTGGTGACTACTACTTAGTTATGACACCGTTACGCTGCGCTAATTGAATAAAATGAACTTTCCGAAGGCAATCTACATCGAATGAGAGTTTATGGAGTATGGGCTATTGTCAGGCGGTATAATGGTTGCTAAAGTTCTTGCCATTCCTCGATTCGTTTACTTTGGGTTTAATGCGGTTAGTTGGGTTTTTGGCGTATCTATTTATGAGTCCTGTTTAAAATGCCAAATTTCATTAGAAATGATGTTTTTAGTAAGGAACACTAACAAAACAAAGTGTTTAAATTCAGTGAATTATAAATTTACCTAACGCTTTACATCTCACGTTTAACGTTTAACATCTAACGTTTAACGTCTATGAACTTTTTAGTCCGGCCTCATGGGTAAGTTCTACTCATTTAGAAGTTTAGCAATAAGATCTTCCGTTTCCCTGGCGAAAATGGTAAAATGTTCACCTGTACCTGGGCCGGAAAAGCCAGTTTCCACCCTACGGATTTTTCCGTTACGGTCAAGGATCATGCTGGTTGGGTAGGCCAATTGACCTTCGAGTGGGTAAAGTACTGAGTCGAGCTGTTGGCGTCCACGTGGTGCAACGTATAGGAATGTGTAGCTGGCTTCAATGCTCCGGGCAAAGCGGTTAATCTTGGGCTGTGCGGCTTCAAAGGTTTTGTCCTCAAAGCAAAGCGATACCACCTCAAAACCCTGCTCGCGGTACTTATCGTAGAGCTGCTTGTAGTAACGTCCCTCGTCCAAGCAGTTTGGGCACCAGCTGCCACCTGCCAGAACGGCCAATACTTTGCCTTTGAACCTTGAGTCGGAAGAACTTACGCGGTTGCCTTCGAGGTCGATTCCTGCAAAATCGAAAGTGGAGTAACCATTACGTACCCAAACCAGCGATTCGGCCTTTGGTAGTTGGGCATTATGGTCGCGCAGGGCGCGCCAGGTTGAAATCCAGCGTGGGCTTCCGGAAATAAGGCCATTTGTGATGTTTGCGGAGTCTACAATTTCGCCACGGATAATAATGGTTTGAGCACCATCGTTCTTGGAAAAGTAGAACATGTTACCTGCAACCTTACCCTCCAGGTAACGGTAATCGCCGGTGGTGCTCAGTATGGTTCCGGTAACCTTTGCCCCATCCTGTTTAAGCTCAGCAACCATAACCGTGGAATCGGGTGTTCCTGGGTTTTCGATAAACCACCAACGCCCGTTAATATCGAATTTTGGCTGTTCAGTAAACCATGGGAATCGGTCGGTTTCGCCCTTAATGGCAAAAAAACGGTACCTATGGTTTTCCTTTACTCCCTTTGGGTAGTAGTAGCCACTAAGCGAGTCGTTAATCGCCATTACCAGCTCACTGGTAAAGGTTGGGAATTTGGCGATGAGAGTATCGCCAATGCGTTCAACCTCAGTGATATCGATAAGTTCGTCGGCGTTGCGTACGGTAAGATGAACTTTTCCATTATCAACCTTAACCATGAAGTTGAAAGGTACATCCAGCTTGCCGGGAATTGAATCCATTTGAATAACGCCAAGCCATGGACCCTGTGTTAGCTCACTTTTATTTGAGCATGAAATGGCCATCAATGCCACAATGATAATGGTTAAATATCTCATCATAAATGCTTTTAACGTTTACGTTGTTTTTGTTTACTATTTGCTTTTTGCTGCCCTCTGCGGCTCGATTTTACTTTTTCTTTACCGGGCTTATTTTGCTTTTGATTTCTCCCTGGTGTTGAAGGTTTATTTGCCCTGCCTGTCATGCCAACCAGCTTAAAGTCGAGCTGTTTCTTGGCAAGGTTAGTTCGCCAAACCTCCACTTCTACTGTATCGCCAAGGGTAAACTTGCGGCCAAAGCGTTGGCCAATAAGCGCAAATTCCTCCTCATCAAAACGGTAGAAATCGTCGTCTAAATCGCGAATCGATACCAATCCTTCGCATTGCGTATCGGTAAGTTCAACAAAAATTCCAAAATTGGTTACCCCCGTTATTACCCCTTTAAAGTTTTCGCCTACCTTATCTTGCATGAATTCCACCTGTTTATACTTAATTGAAGCCCTTTCGGCTTCGGTTGCTTTAATTTCCATGTTGGTGGAGTGCTTGCAAAGCATTTCAATCTGTTCCTTATCCTTGGGTTTCCCGTTGTTCAGGTAGTGGTCCAACAGGCGGTGAACCATCATATCGGGGTAGCGGCGGATGGGAGATGTAAAATGGGTGTAGTGCCTGAAAGCCAGGCCGTAGTGGCCAATGTTATCGGTTGAGTATCGTGCTTTTGCCATCGAACGTAAGGCAAGGGTTTCAATTAAGTTTTGTTCCGGGCGTCCTTTAACCTTTTCCATGAGCTGATTTAGCGATTTGCCAACCTGTTTATCGGAGGATCCCGAGATGCTGTAGCCGAATCGGGTTATAAAGGTGCGAAAGGCGTTCAGCTTTTCCTCGTTGGGTTTATCGTGTATGCGGTAAACAAAGGGTAACTCACGATGGCCATCCTTGCGTGAGCCTATAAACTCGGCAACCCTGCGGTTTGCCAGCAGCATAAATTCTTCGATGAGCTGGTTCGCTTCCTTGTTCTCCTTGAAGTAAACACCCAGAGGTTTTCCTTTGGGATCGAGGTCGAACTTTACCTCAAGGCGCTCAAACGCAATGGCGCCCCTTTTAAACCTTTCGGTACGCATTTTTTGGGCTAACCTGTGGAGCAAAAGGATTTGGTCGCTCATATCGCCCTTACCTGTTTCAATTACCTGTTGAGCTTCCTCGTAGGTAAACCTGCGTTTTGACAGGATAATCGTATGCCCGAACCATTGGTTTATCACCTCAGCATTTTCGTTAAGCTCAAATACAGCCGAGAAGCAAAGTTTTTCCTCGTTAGGGCGAAGTGAGCAGATGTAGTTTGATAGACGTTCGGGAAGCATGGGTACACAGCGATCGACCAGATAGACCGATGTGCCACGCTCAATGGCCTCGTTGTCGATTGGTGAGTTAGGGTTTACATAGTGGGTAACATCGGCAATGTGCACACCAACCTCAATGTTGCCGTTGGGCAGATTCTGTACCGAAAGGGCATCGTCAAAATCCTTGGCATCGAAGGGGTCGATGGTAAATGTGGGTACGCTGCGAAAGTCGCGGCGCTCTTTATAATCGGAATCGGTAATTGTATCGCTGATTTTTTCGGCCAACTTGTCGAGTTCTTCGGGGAAACGGTAGGGAAGTTCAAACTCGGCCAGTATGGCGTGCATCTCCACCTCGTGAACTCCAGGATCGCCCAGCACCTCAATAATTTTGCCGTTAGGGTTTTTTTCGCGTGCCGGCCAATCGGTAATCTGAACGATAACTTTTTGCCCATCCCTCACATCTTTAAGCTCAACCTTTGGGATGAATATATCGTAAGGCATAAGTTTGTTGTCGGGGACAACAAAAGCATTTTTACCTACAAATTTGATTGCTCCCACAAAATTGCGCTTGGCACGCTCAATGATTCGCACCACTTCGCCCTCAAGCAAGCCTCTGCGCCGTTGGCGGTATATTGATATTTGTACCTTGTCGCCATGTAGGGCATGGTTTAGCCTGAAGTCGGGGATAAAAATCTCCTGGTTGTCGTCGGTTGTAACATCGGCCGAACCATCGGAATTCATGTCCAGAATGCCAACAGCAAGGGCATTCTGCATAACAGCACGAAATTTGCCACGCTGCAGTTCCGCAGCAAACCCGTCGTGGGCAAGTTCATAGAGTATTTCGTTAACCATTCGGCGGGTAGGCTCATCGCTAACGCCTATTTTATTGGATATCTGCTTGTAGTTGTAAATATTATTGGGGGTTGAAAGCATCAATTCGATTACCTGCTGCTTTAAAACTTTTTTGGTAATTCGTTTTGGTTTTTCCTCACTTGTGCCTTTATTCTTACTTTTTGTCATGACAAATAATTGGACCTAAATTTTTACAAAGATAGGAGATTTTTGATGGAGTTTATAAATGGTTCTATTCGTTGAGTATGATCCGAAAACCACGAAAGCACGATAGCACGATAGCACGATAGCACGATAGCACGATAGCACGATAGCACGAAATGGGAGCAATAAGAATACATATCGGTGTTAACCCCTTAGAAATTTACACCGTAGGATAATTTATATGATAAAGCAATATGTTTTAAAATAAGCATGAGTTCAGTCTAACTAAAAAGTGATTGTCTTTCTATGAAAAAAACATTCGTGCATTCATAGCAAAAAAAAGTAAGCCACTAATTCACGAATTATAAATAAACATTCGTGCATTCGTGGCAAAAAATATCGATTTTTATTTCCAGAATATGCTATAAGCGGTAAAAAAACCATATATGGCATTTATCATTTTTGATGCTTTTTAGACTTTCCTCAAGCATATATCCATCGGGGTAAAGTTTGCGAAAACTAACAATGTTAATCCCGTTTGATACGCTGTCCAACGGGATAAATTTATTGTCATATATATACTTACCCTGAGTTTATGCCTTCTTCACTATGATAATACCAGTATCCAACGGGATAAATTTATCGTTATACACATGTTTACGTATGAGTCCACTCCGAAAACACCTAAAAGTATAATCTTATCACAAATCTATCACTGATTTTCAGTCAATTGCAATCGGTAAAAGAACAAAAAATTACTTTTCGGAGGGGATTCCGTATTTAATATTTATTAAAGCTTTTTTCAGCGGGGTTAATCACTATGTACACACAACCAGGCCAGTGGAAATTATGAAAATCTCTATACATCATACATCTCGTGCTATCGTGCTATCGTGCTATCGTGCTATCGTGATTTTCGGATTATACTCATTTTTATAGAATAATATTGATACGTGCGAAACATCAGTTATTTCCTGGTTCTGGGTTATAATTTTATCGCGTTGCTCCATAATTTCATCGAGCTGTGCCTCAATCTCTTCCTTTTGCTCCTGAATTGTTTTGGTTCGTTCCCTTACCTTTTTTTCGAGTTCACGATTTTCCTTAAGTGTATTTCATAAGTTTATAGCATTGATAATTAGCATATTAATGTAATAAGATAAAAGTAGAACAAATGTTTGATTTTATGGAACAAGGTATGAATAGATTAATAGTACGATCTGTTGGTAATGTTAGGTCAACAAGTATTATAGGTTTAATGAATCTGACGTATAATATATTTCGATATAAGCAAGTTAAATATACTACAAAGTTATGTCGTTGATAGACAGATGGATAAAAAATTTTCAATAAAAAGTTGATTTTTTGGATACAAGGTATTGAACAATAATTTATCTTTAAAAAGGATTTTAAAAAATCATTAATAGGTTCTATAAATTTTAAACAAATTAAGAAATAAATTTTAGAACCCAAATAAAATAGTTCTTTTACATAATTACTGTGTAATTCGTCAAGTGAAGGAATATATTAAACTGACGTATTTCGCAGTTCACAAAAAATAGCGTTGCTGACTTTTCTCTACTAATAAAATGTCCAATTTTATTGAGATCAGAGGAATCTAATGGTAAGCAGGACCGCAAGGGTGTGTAATTAATGCGTATTTCAGTTAGTCTCAGGTATTGGACGTACCTATTAGTAGTTGAAAAGTTATAGCAGAGGTTCACGCTCTTTTTTGTTTATAAATGTTCATTAAATTATTAACCCTTAAAATTTAAGTGTTATGAAAAAGTTGTATTTCCAATTGTGCTTTGTTGTTCTTTTTATGATGAACAATATTTTAGTATTTGCAGGTGATGTACCTGTTTATAAGGCAAAACAAGTAGCAATAAATTATTACAATTACTACTCAAATTATAAAACACCAGCAAAAATTAAAGAAACATTGAAAATAACAGAAAAGAGTGAAATCATTTTTTATGTTTTCAATTTTTCCCCTAATGGATATATGATTATTTCAGCAGAAGATGAAGTTAAACCTGTTTTAAGTTATTCCTTTAAGGGACATTTCATTGAAAATGACCCCAATATGCCTGACAATTATGCCTATTTTTTGAATCATTACAAAAGACAAATTCTTGAGGTAAAAAGTCGTCAATTAAAAGGTAGTTCCTCAACAAAAGAATTATGGGATAATTATTACAATAACAATTTCAAATCTTCCCGTGAAACTAAGGATGTGAGTCCATTATTGGATATTGAAGGGATTGCTTGGAACCAAGGATGTTATTATAATGCAGATTGTCCCGCTGACACTGCTGGACCATGTGGTCATGTTTATACAGGTTGTGTAGTTACAGCTATGGCGCAAATAATGAGATATCATAGTTGGCCTCCCAATGGAACAGGCTCTCATTCTTATAATCACCCCACTTATGGAACGCAAAGTGCTGATTTTGGTTCTTCAACTTATAATTGGGCAAGTATGCCAGGATCCTTAATAGGTCCCAATGCTGAAGTCGCTCAAATAATGTACCATTGTGGTGTGGCTGTTGAAATGAATTATAGCCCTGACGGGTCAGGGGCTTATAGCTATATGGCTAAGGAAGCATTTGTTAATTATTTTAATTTTACTGGTGAAGCATTTTATGTTAGGCGAGCAAATTATTCTGATACTGAATGGAAAAATCTAATGTATAGTGATTTGAATAATGGATGGCCTATTTACTATGCAGGATTTGATGAGGCTGGTTCATCTGGACATGCTTTTGTTTGTGATGGTTATCAGGCAAATGATGAATTCCATTTTAATTGGGGATGGGGCGGATATTACAATAGTTATAATGTCATTGATGACCTAACCCCCGGTAATTCCGATTTTTCCTATAATCAAGAAGCTATTTTTCATGTTCATCCTTTATTTTGTTCAGGAACTACCTCTTTAACAACCTCTAGCGGTTCGTTCAGTGATGGAAGCGGTTCAAATGATTATGGGAATAATTCAGATTGTAAATGGTTGATACAACCCTCTGGTGCTACTGGAATAACATTAAGTTTTAGTGCATTTGATACGGAGTCTGATTTTGACTACGTTAAAGTATATGATGGTACAACAACATCAGACCCTCAGTTAGGTTCATTTAGCGGTTCTAGTATTCCTACTGAGGTTACATCTTCAGGTGGAAATATGCTTGTGCATTTTACTTCTAATGGTAGTGTTACAGCTCCGGGTTGGAGTGCTAGTTATACTAGTTCCAGTAGTGGTGGTACATATTGTTCAGGAA
>DFYV01000001.1:0-16371 GCA_002383425.1 Bacteroidales bacterium UBA4073
TTGTTAATAAATACTAAATCTGCGCCTGCCCCGTAGCGAAGCGTATCGGGGATTCTCTGCGAGAAACTCTGCGTTTAATTGTTCCAGAAATTCTACTTGTTAATGAACTAATTTTGCGACATTTTAATTAGCTGACAAGTCAGGAGGTCTGAAATTGAACTTCGTAATTCGTAATTTGAAATTCGTAATTTGAAATTCGTAATTCGTAATTCGTAATTCTAATCTAAATGAGGTTGATGAATGCACTGCAATTGTATCCGCTCAAAACAGCAGGGTAAAATAATGCATACCGTTAGGGTACTATTACCTTTAATCCCTTACTTACCACTGAAATTTTAATTTTACGATCCATTACCACGGGTTCGCCATCAAAGTGAACTACATCTTCGCGTTTACGTTTAATTACAACATTTTTAGCCCTGCCGGTTTGCAGTACGGTGCTCTTATCAATTGTACGGGTAAAAAGCATTGCACCAATGGCAGGTGCCTGTAGCAGATTTATGGGCGACATGATGGCAATGTCGAGTAATCCATCCTGAATATTTGCGTTGGGAGCTATGTAGGCATTATTGCCATATTGCGATGCGTTGGCACAGGTTATCAGGAAAGCTCTCACTTTCATTTTTTGCGTGCCATCAATTTTTACCTTGTATTTTTTGGGCTTGTACCTCACAAAGTCGTGTAAGGCTACTTTAATGTAGTTAAACAAACCCCGTCCTTTCTGTTTGGCAAAACGGTAGCCAACGTGGGCATCGAAACCCACACCACATGTGCAAAAAAATGGCAGTCCATTAACTTCGCCGTAGTCAATGGATTCTACCTTGAGCTTGTTTATTACATGTATGGCCTTTGCAGTATCGAGAGGTATTTTAAGATGCCTTGCAAGCCCATTACCCGAACCGAAAGGGATTATCCCCATGGCGCATTCGGAATTCACTATTGCACTACCTACTTCATTTACTGTTCCATCGCCCCCGACTGCCACAAAATATTTGAACCCCTCGGTAATCTTTTCGCTTATTATTTGCTGGGCATCACCCTTTTTGCGAGTAAAAAGTATTTCTGGTTCAAATATTTCATCATCAATTTCATTGTTTATAGTGCGCAGTATGCTTTTCTTGCCACGCGTTCCTGATATGGGGTTTACTAAAAAAAGAATCTTTTTTCGGGACGATCTTGCTATGGAACCAGTCATGTAGCATTGATTGTTTTAACTTACAAAAGTATAATTTTTTTATTATTGAGTCCGGTATAAAAAGCCTGTGTTATTTTAGCAAAATAAGTTAATTGATTAATTAATGAGTTCAGTCTAAAAAGTGATTGTCTTTCTATGAAACAAACATTCGTGCATTCATGGCAAAAAATGTAAGCCACTAATTCACGAATTATAAATAAACATCGTGCATTCATGGCAAAAAATATCGATTTTTATTTCCAGAATATGTTATAAGCGGTAAAAAAAACATATATGGCATTTATCATTTTTGGTGCTTTTTAGACTGGGCTCATTAATTATCAAGATATTAATAAATATTTTAAAATTTACATCAATCTCTTATCTTCAATACTTTAACTTTACAAACTTTACGAACTTTACGAACTTTATGAACTTTATGAACTTTATAAACTTTTCTAAATTTGGTCTGTAATTCTAAGGTATGAAAATCATTTGCATTGGCCGGAACTATAGCGATCATGCTATAGAAATGAATGTCGAGGTACCGCAGGTCCCCGTTTTCTTCATTAAACCCGATAGCTGTTTACTCCGTAATAATCAACCCTTTTTTTACCCTGAGTTTACCAGCGATTTACAGTACGAGCTCGAGGTTGTTCTACGAATCAACAGGTTAGGGCGTAGCATAAAGCCAAAATTTGCACACCGCTACTTCGATGCTGTTACCCTTGGAATCGATTTCACGGCCCGCGATTTGCAAAGCGAATGTAAGGCTAAGGGATTACCCTGGGAAATTTCCAAAGCTTTCGATTTTTCAGCTCCAATAGGTTCTTTCATACCTAAAGATGAGCTGGGCGATTTATACAATATAGATTTCAGGCTTGAACTAAACGGAAATGTTGTGCAACAGGGTAATACTGCAAATATGATATTTGGTTACGATGAGCTTATATCGTATGTGTCTCGGTTTATCACTTTTCGCACAGGCGATTTGCTATTTACAGGAACACCAAGCGGGGTAGGACCCGTTAGGGTAGGCGATAGGCTACAGGCTTACTTAAACAATACGCTTTTACTCGATTTTTTTGTGAGGTAATTTTTACCTGCCTTCTTTTAATTACTATACGATTGGGATAGCGGTGGTTACTTCCAGCTCAGCTTTTAACTTTTTGAAAAAGTTAAGCGGGTAACTTGCTGTTAGTGTGTTTAGTGCATAATCAATGGTTTGCTCAATGCTATTTGATTGGTTCACAAGCATCTCATTTAATAGGTTAACTACCGTTATGGCACTATCCTGAGCAGCTTGTTTTTGGGAAATTTCATCTTCAAGTTTAGTGAAAAAATCCATGGTTTCCACATAGCGTTGCCTTTGCTTGTCGGAGTATTGGTGAAGCGATGAGTAAGCATTGGTAAAACTGGTAAACCTGTTCCGTAGGTTTGCCATTACTTTGCGGGGAAGTTGATCCATACTAATTCCCCGCTTAAGGTATATCTCGGTGTAACGGAAAACTCCAGTTAAGCCAAGTGCATCAAGATCATCGGCGGTGGATACCAGTAATACCAAGTTGAGCATATCATCAGGCTTAGTAACCGGTTGCTGTTTTACTGATTTATCATCGTGTAATTCAACTGCTTTAGTAATCAATATTTTATCTATCTCGGAGATGGTTATATACTGGTTGATATACTGCTTGCATAATTCTGCACCCTGTATGCCATGCTCCTCATCAAGGGTTTTGGTTAAACCGGTATCATGAAAAAAACAGGCAAATATGGCATTTTCAATGAGCTGTTCGGGAATTTGAAATCCAGCCTTATGAAGTTCAACTAATAACCCCCGGCAATGTAACCAAACCCTGATGTGGTGTTGCAGGTCGTGTGAGGGTAACGATACATTCATGAATAAATTCTCAAGATGATGGTATAGGTGCAACAAGTGTTTAGCTTCAATTCTGTGAATTTTAGAGAGTAATTCTTCCACGGTTCATATAAGGTTTAAGCAGAGTAAATAAAAAAGCAGGAACTTTTTCCTGCTTTTACGGGTGTTTTGTCAATTTGTTGTTTAGGCAATCTCTTTTTTCGATTTGGAAATGATTTCGTATGCGATATCGAGTATAGTGGCATCATCGAGTGTTACTACTCCACCATCAGGACCTGGCTCCAGATGAAATCCCACTGAGCTCCCATCCTTGTAGTTGGTTCCACCAAAATAATTGCGGACAGTTTCAACATTGACGTTCAACCTGTCCGCAATTATCTGCATGCTACCATCAGGAAGGCTATCCTTAACCCTCCTGAGCTCATTAAATGTGATTATTTTAGTCATACTTACAGGGTTTTTAAAAGTTTTTACACCTTAAATATATAGATTTATATTTGAATTGAAAAATGATTTAACTAATTTTTAACATAAAAAATACACATTATTCCTTAAAATTTTATACGAATCTTTTCCGTTTTTGGTTTACTAAACAAGGAAAAAGGAAAATCAGCCATTCTATTCCTGTATTTATTAGTTATATCTATGATAATCAATTCGATATAAATATTTATCATTAGGATTTACTTGCATAACCAGTATTACTTGCATGCTGAATTGTATCAAACATATTTCACAACCTTTATATCTTTGTTGAAAATATTGCTTAGGCATGATCAGAATGGTAGTAACCGATTTGGATGGCACGCTTTTACGTTCCGATCATAAATTTAACGATGAGGACTTATGTACACTTCACCGGTTAGGGGATTTAGGTATAACCCGTGCCATTGCAACCGGACGTTCTCCTTTTT
The DNA here is from genome assembly GCA_002383425.1 of Bacteroidales bacterium UBA4073. Classification (GTDB taxonomy): domain Bacteria; phylum Bacteroidota; class Bacteroidia; order Bacteroidales; family Tenuifilaceae; genus Tenuifilum. The sequence continues at coordinate 3,968 of DFYV01000001.1, forward strand.
CGGCTTCCACCGTATTATCCGATAATTTTCCTATCGATTACCTTTTATTCTCTTCAGGCGCAGGCATTATGCGTTGGTCCGATAAGTCGATAATCCATACCACTCAACTTTCGCAAGAACAAGTTCAGGATGTAATAGCCTTACTTGTTGGTATTCAGGCCGATTTTATGGTTCATGAGCCCATACCCCTTAATCACTGTTTTCATTACCATAGTTCCGGTGATTTAAATCCAGATTTTGAGAGGCGTCTAAGCTTATACAGGGATTACTCCCAGCCATTAATAACTGGTTTGCCCTTTCCTGGACCTGCCTCGCAGGTGTTGGCGGTTTTACCCGATGATATTTACAGGTTTAATGCCATAGCCCGAAGGCTGAAAGGAGTTCAGGTGATCAGAGCCACCTCACCACTTGATGGTAAATCGATATGGCTTGAAATTTTCCCCCAAGGGGTGTCAAAATCCAGCGGCATTCAATGGCTATGTAATTATTTGGAGGAAATACTGCCCAGCGAATTACTTGTTTTGGGTAACGATTACAACGATGTTGATATGCTTGAACTGGCAGGTAAAGCATTTGTGGTTTCCAATGCCCCCGACGATTTAAAGAAAAAGTACCAGGTTGTACCCCTGAACAACGAGGCTGGTTTTTCATTTGCGGTAAACTGGGTTTTAAACAGCTAACGCTGAGTTAAGGGCAATGACTCAATGCATTATGCAAAGTGCAAAATCTCCTAAAGCATAAATTTGCGATAGAGTGAAGCGATTCTTCGGTAAACACCGATACTTCGACTTCGCTCGGTACAGGTCGGGACTTCGTGAATACAAGCCATCTATAGAAATTCCTTCACCTCTTTCTTTAAAAAATCAATGGCAAGGTTGATAGGGTTAATTTCCAATTCGGCGTAGGTTTCAAGTATCTTTTTGCTTAATTCAAAACTGCTATCATTGGAGGTAACCTTTTCGCTACATATGTTTACGAGCTTTACGATATTTTCTTTTGCATTTTTTACCATTTCCCACGCCTCATTGCTAACATAAAGTTGTTGCGAAAGGTTATGTTCCCATTCGGCTCTTATGTTTCCTAGTAGTGCACTTTGTAAATCGCTTGCCAGCATGCCTTTCTTATTCACCCTAACAATAATTGATTCAGGCGAAATTCGCTCCATCAAAAGTACTAATCGCTCGTAAGCTTGCAACCTTAGAGGCAGGGTAACCTTAATGGTATTAAACATTAACTCTGATTTTTGCCTCCGGGTTTCGTTCTTAATCAGAATCCGTAATGCAAGGTAACCTGCCAGAAATACCAGGAGGGCGGGTAGGGTAATTTTTAAAATTTCAGCAAACATATTTAATGTTTTTGGGCAGTTTAGGTGTATTTAAAAAATTAATTACTGTATTTTTGAGACTTTAAAAATAGCAAACTTATTCCTAATTACCTAAAATGTGTTACCATGGAAAAGGTATCAGCCAGAATAGCAGCCTTGGAAGAATCGCAAACCATTGCCATGTCGAAAAAGTCGCGTGAGCTTACTGCTCAGGGTATCGATGTCATTAACCTAAGCGTGGGTGAACCCGATTTCTTTACCCCCGATTTTGTAAAGGAGGCTGCCAAAAAAGCAATTGACCTTAACTACTCTTTTTATTCGCCAGTAGTGGGTTACAAGGATTTACTTGGAGCTATTTGTGGTAAGCTGAAGCGTGAGAATAATCTTGATTATCAGCCCGAGCAAATTGTTGTATCGGCTGGTGCAAAGCATAGCCTGTCAAATGTGCTAATGTGTGTTGTTGATAAGGACGATGAGGTTATTGTTCCTGCACCGTACTGGGTTAGCTATGTTGAGCTGGTTAAGCTGGCCGAGGGTAAAAATATAGTTATTGAAACGTCAATTGAGAACGACTTTAAGATTACCCCCAAACAGCTCGAGGCAGCTATAACCCCAAAAACAAGAGCGTTAATGCTATGCTCTCCATCAAACCCATCGGGGAGTGTTTACTCTTTTGAGGAGTTGAAAGCCATTGCCCAGGTACTTGAAAAATACCCAAATATTATTGTAATTTCTGATGAAATATATGAGCATATCAATTTTGTTGGCAAACATGAAAGCATTGCTCAGTTTGACTCGATACGGGACAGGGTGGTTATAATAAATGGTGTTTCAAAAGGGTATGCCATGACCGGGTGGCGTATTGGTTTTTCGGCATCGGCAAAATGGATTGCAAAAGCATGTGAAAAACTTCAAAGTCAGCAAACCTCGGGTGTGTGCAGCATTGCCCAGCAGGCAGCCATTGCTGCCTTTAACTCCGATGGGGAGTACCCCCGTCAGATGCGTGAGGCTTATCGTAGGCGTCGCGATATCATGTACGAAGGGTTCTCGGACATCCCTGGTTTCAAGCTCAGAAAACCAGAAGGNNCAAACCATTGAAACATCCGATGATTTTGCCATGTTTCTTCTGAACCATGCCCATGTGGCGGTTGTGCCAGGTACAGCATTTGGATCGCCTAAATGTATCAGAATTTCATACGCAACATCCGATGATAAACTTAAGGAATCAATCGAGCGTATTCGTAAGGCAGTTGCATTACTGAAGTAATGTCAATATTTCTTCTTACTCAATGGCATCGAATTGCTTGTATTAACGAAGTCCCGACCTGTACTGAGCGAAGTCGAAGTAAAGGAATTTTCCAAAGGGCAAGATGGTCGCTTTGATCCATTAAAGTTAGAATTTAGTCCCTCATTATCAGGAAATATAGCCCCAAGAAAAATAACTGGAAGTTATATAAGAGAAGTTAGAATTAAGAACTTAGAGTTTATGATTAAGTTAGAATTAAGAATGTTTAGTATTTATTTTAAAACTATCTGCCTTCTAATTTCTACCTTCTAATTTCTAATTTCAATTTGCATTCTATATTTTGCATGAAGTCATTATGCCTATGGCTAATTCGAAGTTTTTTTTTACCTTAGTTATTGGATTTTAAATATTTGCCTATGGTTAGTAGGTTTGCAAGGGTGAGGTTGATATTTTTTGTTTTTGTTTTAAGTATTGGAATAGTATTCCTGCTCCACTACTACTTAGTATTTCGAGCTAACAATGTAGCCATGGAAAAAGAAACCATGGTTTATATTCCCACTGGTGCGAGTTACAGCAATGTTCTGTCAATTTTCAGGGCGAACAAGATACTTAAGGATATAAGGGATTTTGATAGGGTTTCGCATCATTATGGTTATGAAATGGCGGTTAAGCCAGGTTGTTACGCCATTAAGCCAGGGATGAGTAACAGTGCCATTGTTAAAATGCTTAAGTACGGCCATCAAAAACCCGTGAGGGTTACCTTTACCAGTATGCGAACATGGCAACAATTGGCCCAGCGCATAGCTTCGCAACTTGAAGCCGATTCCGCTTCGCTTTTAAACCATTTCCATTCCGATACAGTGGCTCGCAACCGGGGATTTACACCCGAAACATTTATGGCGATGTTTATTCCCAATACTTACGAGTTTTACTGGAATACTGATGCATTAGGATTTATAAATAGGATGTATAGGGAGTATAATCGTTTTTGGAACGATGCTCGGCTTCAGAAAGCCAGTGCTATTGGTTTATCACCTGTTGAGGTAGCCATTTTGGCTTCGATTGTTGAGGAAGAAACTAACATTAAATCGGAAATGCCCATAATTGCAGGGGTTTACTTAAACCGCCTGCACAAGGGAATACCGCTTCAGGCCGACCCTACCGTTAAATTTGCCGTTGGCGACTTCTCGCTTAAAAGGATTCTTACCCGCCACCTTTCAGTCGATTCACCCTATAATACTTATAGGTACAGAGGTTTACCGCCAGGTCCCATTCGTATTCCATCGGTTTTTACCATTGATGCAGTGCTTAGCGCCCAGAAACATAGCTACTTATACTTTTGCGCATCGCCCGATTTTTCCGGTCGCCACCTTTTTGCCAGAACATTGACCGAGCATAATCGCAATGCAGCTGAGTATCGCAGGGCGCTCAATAAACAAAGGATTTACCGGTAAGCTAAGCGTAATGGCTTAATGCAAAATGAAATTAGAAGGTAGAAATTGTAAGGTAGAAATTACGAATTACGAATTAGAGTTCATAAAGTGTAACTAATCAGTATTAACAAACATAGTTACTCACCGCAAAGACGCAATGGCGCAAAGGTTTTAAATTTAATTACACTTTTGTTAACAGTATGTNNTGATTATTAAATTTTTTTATTTCTTGGCGTCTTAGCGTCTTTGCGGTTATAGGCGGTAAAAGTTGTATGCAACTTAAATGGTTACTGATTAGTTACCATAAAGTTAAAAGGTAAAAGGCATTGATAAACTCTAAATTCTAACTTTTAACTTCTGCCTTCTAACTTCTGCCTTCTAACTTCTGCCTTCTAACTTCTAATTTCTACCTTCTAACTTCTAACTTCTGCCTTCTAACTTCTAATTGGACTTTATATTGATATGCTATTCAAATCCCTTACTATGTAAACATCGTACTCGCCAAGGTACTGAAAACCAAATTGTTTGTATAGGTTGATGGCAGCAATGTTATCGCGGTGCACTTCAAGTTTTACCTGGTAACCCTTGGTTTTAACAAAACGAAGCGATTCACGGGTAAGCATCTTACCAATTCCCATACGCTGGTAGTTTGGGTGTATGCCGACATGATGCAGGTGAATCCTACGGCCATCAAAGGTCATCCATGAAGTTCCTATTACTTTACTCTCGCTATTTAGTGCTACAAGAAGTTTTCCACCCATGGCAATGCTTTGAAGTATTATTTCCAGATTATCGCCTCGGGTTGGGTTTCCCAAACCGGTGAGTTGCCAAACCTGGCTTAAGCCATCAAAATCGTTAGGGTGGAAGTCACGAATGGTGATGTTTTCCATACTTCTATACTTTTACCACGTAAAGTTGTCCCGATTCGTCTTTTGAAACCTTAACGTTGCTACCTTTCTCAATATAACCAAACTCAGCAACAGCATCGAACCAATCGTTGCCTATTTGAACTTTGCCCGAAGGACGAAGAGTTGTCATGGCTACCCCTTCGGCACCAACCATCCCCTTAAGTTTGGCATCAACGCCAACAAAACCATCTTCTTTGGACAGATTACTTTGTAGGGCCAGGTTGGGAAACATGGACGAGGTAAGCAGCTGGCGGCTTAGTGCTATGCCCCCAATTAGTCCAAGAAATATGGCAAGTACTACTATCCCGAATGGTTTTAAAATATTAAGTAAATCGAAATTGATAGGGTTGCGGAATATCTCGTTGTCGATCATAGCCAGAGTTAGGCCAGCAACCATTAGGATAATTCCCGAAATTCCGGCAACACCAAATCCGGGAATGGCAAATAGTTCAACCATCAATAGAATGACCCCAACAATGAAAATTACTATTTCCCAGTTTTCAACAAGTCCTTCGATGTATAGCGGCGCAAAGTACAGAATAGCTGCAATAGCAGCTGCAGCAAGTGGAAAACCAATGCCAGGGGTTTGGAGTTCAAAGTAAATTCCTCCAATAATAATCATGATAAGTATTCCCGAAACAACAGGATTGGTTAGGAATCCAATTAAGCGATCGAGCAGCGATGGGCGGAACTCTTCAATACGATACGATTTCATACCTGCGTGCTTCAAAACCTCCTTTACATTTTCGGCCTTTGCTTCGCAGTAGCCATGTTTAATGGCCTCTTCGGCCGTGAATGTGAGCACTTTGCCCGAATCGATAACCCCTTCAATGTAAATTGTTGGATCAACCATGGCTTCGGCTATCCGCGGGTCACGCCGCCACTTAAGTATGGTATCGTTACCAGTAATAATGGTGTCGTATCCCTTTGCTTCGGCTGTAGCTCGCATAGTACTGCGCATGAACGATTGGAATTTATCGGGCACCACATTGCCCGATTGATCCACAACTGTTGCTGCACCAATGCTACCACCCTTACGCATGTATATGCTGTCGCAGGCAATGGATATTAATGCCCCTGCCGATACTGCTTGGTTATCGATAAATACCCATACCGGTATGCTGCTGTTTAAGATTTTTGTTCTTATGGAGTCGGCAATATCAACCATCCCACCATAAGTGTTCAAATGTATTAGTATTATGTCGGCGTTAATTTTTTTTGCTTTTTCAAACCCTACCTTTACACTTCTCCATGCTGCTGGCATTATATTTTCTTTAATGTTAATCTTGTAAACCAGCTTGTTCGGTGGTAGGGTATCCTGTGCTTTAGTAAGCATCCCTACACCTGCTAATAGCAGTGTAAGTGCAATAAGTTTCTTTAATAACAATGTTTTCATGGTTTAAGATTAAGTAGGCGTAAAAGTACAAAAATTGAGGTTAGTATTTATGAGTCACCTCCTAAAAGTCTCTTTCATTGCATGCAAACCAAAAATACGCATGGTAGAGATAGCACTATAGCACGATGGTACGGGATGTATAAAGATTTTCATAATTTCCACTGGTTTGGATTTGTGTACATAGTTACTAACACCGCTATGTGTTCTTATTTATCCTATTTCGTACTGTCGTGTTATCGTGCCTTCATGCTTTCTGGTTATACTTATTTATAGTTTAGATGCCAAGCTTTGAAATAGATTAATTGCCGTTTGCTTATCGTGGTCGAGGATGTACGATATGTTTTGTTTTAGGTATTTTATGGCTTCATCCCGGCTAATGGTGAGCGGTGAAAACTCATCTACTGCTTTTTCAATTGAATTTACGCCAACTTCAAGCCCCTTGTTGAACTCTGCAATAAATTCATCGGGTAACCGTTTAGTCGCTATCCAAACCGCAAAAACAAAGGGTAGCTGGTATGCTTTATACCACTCATCCGATAGGTCAATGCCATTCTTAAAATACTTTTCGGCATCAAAAACTTTATCACCTATAAGAACAATGGCTTCGGTTGTTTTTATTGATTTGTAACTGTCCGATGGTTTAAGCGGAATAAATACCGGTTTAATTTTCCAGATGTTTTGGCAAAGTATTTTGATAAGCACAACCGAGGTACGCGACTGGTAATCGAGGTAAATGGTTTTAATATTACTGAGCGACTCGTTGCTCATAAGGGAAACCGTTCGAACCGGGCCAAGTGAACCTATGCAAAAGTTGCTAACTACGTTGTATGATTTGAAATCGCTAAGAGCCCCAACGGGTAAGAGGCTTAAATCAACCTGTTGGCTTGCAAGTTTACGCGCACATTCAGCTGGGTAGTCGTACAAAAGCTCTATACTGTTGCTTACCGATGAATGCTTTAAACCAAAGGCAAAAGGGGCTGTGTTTAAGTACGATATGGCCGATACTCTGAAACGTTTCATGGTATAGAATTGAAAAGCTAATGTAGCAATTTTGAAAAGTTTTGTTGTAAGCTAAAATCATACCCTATTAAACCTGTAACATTGAGTTATGTTTAGTAAATTTGGACAAATTTTACATAGCATGCCGAATCATAGTCTATACTCCATCTCGCCAATCGACGGTCGTTATTCCGGTAAAGTCGAGTCGCTAACCAAATTCTTTTCCGAGTTTGCGTTGATAAAATACAGGGTATGGGTCGAAATAGAATATTTTATTGCCTTATGTGAAATCCCTTTACCGCAGCTGAATGAATTTGACAAAAAGCAATTCGATATACTTCGCAGCTTTTACCAGAACTTTAGTGAAGTTGATGCCCTTAGGGTTAAGGAGATTGAAAGGGAAACCAACCACGATGTTAAAGCGGTTGAGTATTTCCTTCGCGAAAAGTTTGATGGGTATGGTATGGGTGAGTATAAGGAGTTTATCCATTTCGGATTAACCTCACAGGATGTAAACAATACAGCATTTCCCGCAATGCTTCGCGATGCACTTAGAGCTGAGTATTTACCTCTCCTTGAAAGGTTAACGGACAAGTTAACCGGGTTAAGTACTGAATGGGCTGATATACCTATGCTTGCCCGTACCCATGGACAATCTGCTTCGCCAACACGATTGGGAAAAGAATTACGGGTGTTTGTTGAGCGTATCATGGTTCAGCTCGGGCAGCTGAAGCAGATCCCTTTCTCCGCAAAATTTGGTGGCGCAACCGGTAATTTTAACGCTCATTTAGCTGCTTACCCCAAAATCGATTGGGTAATATTTGCCAACCGTTTTGTCGATAATAAATTAGGATTAAACCGAAGCCAAACAACCACACAAATTGAGCATTACGATAACCTTGCCGCTTTGTTCGATTGTATGAGACGTATCAACACCATACTTATCGACATGTGCCGTGATATATGGATGTATATTTCGATGGAATATTTCAAGCAAAAAATTAAGAAAGGCGAGGTGGGTTCTTCGGCTATGCCTCATAAGGTGAATCCTATTGATTTTGAGAATGCCGAAGGAAATCTCGGTTTTGCAAATGCCCTTTTTGAACATATGGCAGGGAAACTTCCCATTTCGCGCCTGCAGCGCGACTTGACCGATTCAACAGTTTTAAGGAATATTGGGGTTCCGGTAGCTCATACCCTAATAGCATTCCTTTCTATAATCAAGGGGTTCGATAAGCTTATTGTAAATACTGATGCTATTAGTAACGATTTACAAAACAACTGGATGGTTATTGCCGAAGGCATTCAAACCATTCTACGCCGTGAGGGATACCCTAACCCTTACGATGCGCTTAAAGAGCTCACCCGAACCAACCAGAAGGTTACCACTGATACTTTTATCACTTTTGTAAATAACCTAAACGTAAACGATTCTGTTAAAAAGGAGCTTTTAGAACTTACGCCGTTTACATATCTTGGTATTAAATAGCTTTAATTGTAAACTCTTTTGCTTGTTTAAATTTTAAACACTTAATAAATAGCTTACTTTTGCAATCATTTTTTTACTTTTATTATGAAAAAATTTTTTGGATTACTCAGGTATCTTTACCCATATAAGTGGCATGTTGTTTTAAATGTTGGATCAAATATCCTTGCTGCAATTTTTTCCCTTTTCTCCCTCGCCATGTTAATCCCTTTCCTGCAGTTGCTTTTTGGCACAGTGCCTCTTGTTGAGGTTAAACCTGATTTTGTTATGTCTGCAAAAGGCTTGGCTCAATATCTTAACTTTTACTTAAGCGATATAATAAAAACTCACGATCGAGCCTCGGCGCTTTTATTTGTCATTGTTTTAGTTTTAATCGCTTCGTTTCTGAAGAATCTTTTTACATACCTCTCCTTATACTATTTAGCACCTATCAGAACCGGGGTTTTGCAAGATATGCGCAATCTACTATACCGAAAAATAGTTGACCTTCCGCTTGGTTATTTTACTGAGGAGAAAAAGGGCGATATTATCAGCAAGATGACCAACGACGTGAACGAAATTGAAATTTCAGTTATTCGTTCTCTTGAAATGTTTTTCCGTGATCCAATCATAATCATAATCCACCTTGTCGGTTTAATATACATTAGTCCTCAGCTTACCCTATTTGTACTGATAATACTACCATTAACAGGATTAGTGATTGGTAGGGTTGGAAAGAATCTTCGTAAAACCTCTTTCAAGGGGCAAACCAAAATGGGAATAATACTCACCATGATCGAAGAAACCATTGGTGGGTTACGGGTTGTAAAAGCATTTAATGCTGAAAAAAAGGTGATAACGCGTTTTGAGAGCATGAATAGCTTCTACTCGTTGCTAATGAAAAAGATGTGGCGCAGACGCGATTTGGCATCACCCCTGAGCGAATTCCTTGGAACCATTGTAGTGATTCTTGTTCTTTGGTATGGCGGAAACTTAATCTTCGCAGGTAAGGGAAATTTAGGACCTGAGGCCCTAATTGCATTCATTGGTATTTTTTACATGATTATTAACCCGGCCAAGTCGTTTTCGAGCGCATACTACAATGTGCTTAAGGGCCTGGCCTCTGCCGATAGAATCGATTCAATCCTAAATGCGGAAAATCCTATAAAGGTTAAGGCTGGGGCTCGCACTCTCAAATCGTTTAATAATGAAATTGAGTATCGCAACGTTAGCTTTAAGTACCAGAACGACTGGGTGCTCAAGAATATCAACCTTACCATTAAAAAAGGTATGACTGTTGCCCTTGTAGGGCAATCGGGCTCAGGGAAAAGCACCATGGTCGATTTGCTGCCCCGCTTTTGGGATGTCACCGAGGGCGAAATCTTAATTGATGGCGTAAACATTAAGGAATACGACTTAAGCAGCTTACGCAACCTGATGGGAAATGTTAACCAGGATCCCATTCTCTTTAATGATACCTTTTATAATAATATCGCATTTGGTGTTGATGGCGCTAAAATGGACGATGTTATTAACGCTGCCCAAATTGCAAATGCCCACGATTTTATCCTTTCAACACCCAATGGCTATCATACCAACGTGGGCGATAGGGGTAGCAAACTTTCCGGTGGGCAAAGGCAACGTGTAAGCATTGCCAGAGCTATTCTTAAAAATCCACCAATCATGATTCTTGATGAGGCAACCAGCGCTCTCGATACCGAATCGGAGCGATTGGTTCAGGATGCCATCGATAATCTTATGAAGCATCGCACTTCGTTGGTTATTGCCCATAGGCTATCCACCATTCGTAAGGCCGATCTGATTTGTGTGCTCCACGAAGGCGAAATTGTTGAACGTGGCAAACACGATGAGCTTCTTGCCTTGAATGGTTACTATGCCAAGCTGCATAACATGCAGCTGCTTTAGCCAAACCTTCTGCTGGTAGAGTGATTCATTTACAGAACAACTTTTTTCCCTGCATCTATACGTCAACTCCGAAAAGTCCCTTTCATTGCATGCAAACAAAAAAATACGCATGATTGAGCGATAGCACGAAAGCACGATTACGAGATGGCACGAGTTTACAATGAAATNNGGGACTTAATATTGGTAGAAAATTTACATTACGTAATTCAAATAATGCCGTTAGGTATGTTACAAATTTCATCGCTGTAATTATTATTTCGTCCCTGACGGGATGGATTTTTTTAACTTCATCTCTTTTCATAATTCTTGCCTTTGTTCTTTCGTTCTTTCGTGCCCTCGTGCTATCGTTCTTTTGTTCTTTCGTTCTTTCGTGCCCTCGTGCTATCGTTCTTTTGTTCTTTCGTTCTTTCGTGCTATCGTTCTTTTCGGAGCATACTCATCTATTGGAGTAAAAGTAAAAAAGCAGGAATCTTTCATTTCCTGCTTTTGGCGGAGAGAGAGGGATTCGAACCCTCGGACCCGGTTACCCGGGTCAACGGTTTTCGAGACCGCCCCGTTCGACCGCTCCGGCATCTCTCCCTTTGTGATTTTAGGCTTGCAAAAGTAATCACTTTATATCTTTCTACAAACTTAATGAACAAGTTTCTGTATAAACTGTTACATTTGTGATGTAAGTATATATGTAAATTTATGAATATGAAGTTACCGGGTAGAATTGAACATTTTTACAAGTGGTTTAAAGACAGGAAAAAAATTACCTATCCTGTTCTTGGTGTAGTAGTAGGTGTTATGCTGGGTTTTCTTTACTACTATTACATTGGCTGCAATAGCGGCACCTGTCCCATTACATCATCGCCTTGGAGTAGCATGGGTATTGGTGGTTTAATGGGATGGTTGCTGGTTTCAAAGTAAAAAACGATGGGTAATCCCATCGTTTTTTACTTTTGGCGGAGAAAGAGGGATTCGAACCCCCGGTCCGTGTAAACGGACAACGGTTTTCAAGACCGCCGCATTCGACCACTCTGCCATTTCTCCGCTGCAAAAATAGTTGCTTTTTCCTTTTGGGCAAACAGGCTGTTGATAAAATGTTGATAAAAGTATGCTTTTGCTTGCATCGTATCAAAAAAACTCAATAAATTAGCGTGGTAGAAATGTAGTTTTGTTAAAAAACCACTAAAAATGGCTATCATGACAAAAAAATCTTTCAAAAATCTTGCATTTATTAATAAATGTAATAATTTTGTCTTGGATAGTCAACTAACTATTTTATTAACCCTAAAATTTATCAGTTATGAACAAAGCTCAATTAATCGATGCAATTGCTGCTGAAGCCAAGATTACCAAGGCTGATGCTAAAAAGTCTCTTGACGCATTCATCAAGTCTACCGGTGATGCTCTTAAGAAAGGCGACCGTGTTGCTCTTGTTGGATTTGGCTCATTCTCAGTAGCTAAGAGAAATGCCAGAACTGGCCGTAACCCACAAACCGGAAAGCCCATCAACATCAAGGCTAAAAAGGTTGTTAAGTTTAAAGCTGGTAGTGAACTTGGCTCTAAGGTTAACTAATTTTTCATTTATCACTGGAAAAGGGGGACCAACTGACGGTTCTCCTTTTTTTATGTGTTTTATGGAGCTATGGGGCGATATTTCCAATAAAGGTTGTTCGTTGTTCGTTGTTCGTTGCTCGGGAAAAATAGTTGATGGTTGAT
>DFYV01000001.1:16438-16612 GCA_002383425.1 Bacteroidales bacterium UBA4073
CACGATTCACGTTTCACGTTTCACGGTTGATTAGATTGATGAGTTTGATGTCTTTTAACTTTTAACATTTAACTTTTAACTCGTTCTGTTTGTCGTTCGTTGTTCGGAAAATAGTTGATGGTTGATGGTTGACGGTTAACGGTTCACGGTTCACGGTTGATGGTTGATATCTTT
>DFYV01000031.1:0-213 GCA_002383425.1 Bacteroidales bacterium UBA4073
ACGATGGCTGGTTAGGCTTTATCGTACAGGATTGGTTACCTAAATGTCTGAATCACAGATTTTCACAGATTTAAAGATTACACGGATATTTTGCTTGCCATTAATTGTCTGAATTATGATTTACTTGATTTACGGATTACTTGATTTTAATATTGCTTTATTATTTTCACATTTCATTCATGGTAATGCTTTAATCATAAAAATCATGTTTAA
>DFYV01000031.1:253-8778 GCA_002383425.1 Bacteroidales bacterium UBA4073
TCAACCGCCAACCATCAACTATTTTTCCGAACAACGAACAACGAGCCACCATCAACCATCAACCATCAACCATCAACCTTTTTCCGAACAACGAACAACCATTAAGCTTTTAGCGCCACAAAAAAATTAATCGGTTTTTTCGATATGCAAAAATTTACTTTTCGTTAACAACTTTTTTGCACATATTTGCAAAGTAAAGTAGGTATGGTATGATATTTTTAGAGGAAGCAATTAGTATAGTAAGGCAAAATGTTACCGTTTTAACAGGGGAGGAACAGGTTAATCTTAGCCAGAGCTTAAACCGTGTGCTGGCGCACGATGTGGTGTCCGATATAAATATGCCCCCATTCCGAAAAACCGCAGTTGATGGGTATGCCTGTAGAGCGGTCGATATGGATAAATCCTTACGGGTTATTGAGGTAATAGCGGCAGGAGATATGCCCGGTCAGCCTATTACGCAAGGCACCTGCTCGAAGGTAATGACAGGTGCTCCAATACCCGATGGTGCTGATAGCGTTATACCCGTTGAGGAGGCTCTAATTTTACCTGACGGAACTGTTCGTTTTACTGGCGGTAAACCTAAATCGAATGTATGTGAATTGGGGGAGGACATTAGAGTAGGCGATACACCTCTACGGAAAGGAACGTTTATTAAGCCACAGCATATAGCAATAATGGCAGCATTGGGCTACCATTCACCTGCGGTAATGGTTCGGCCTAAGGTTGCAATTCTGCCTACAGGTGATGAATTGGTTGAGCCCAATGAAATGCCCGGTGTTGGTAAAATAAGGAATAGCAATGGGCATCAGCTGGTTGCACAGGTAATATCGGCTGGAGCAGTCCCGGTATATCATGGAATTGTTGCTGATAGTCAGGAAGTTACTGAAATGGCAATTCGCAGGGCATTACACGAATGCGATGTAGTTGTACTGACTGGCGGTGTATCAATGGGCGATTACGATTATGTGCCAAAAATAATGGAAAAGCTGGGGGTAAAAATTCTCTTTGACGCGATTGCGGTTCAACCCGGGAAACCTACCACGTTTGGGGTTGCTGGTAGTAAGCTGGTTTTTGGGTTGCCCGGAAACCCCGTTTCATCGTTCATTCAGTTTGAACTCATGGTAAAACCTGCACTTTTAATGATGATGGGATGCATTGAACCCTACGCAATAAGTTACCGGTTACCCTTAGCAACCGATTACTCACGTAAACGAGCCGAAAGGTTGGGCCTATTCCCGGTTGTTATTAACACAAACGGTGAGGTTGAGCTTATTGAGTATCATGGCTCAGCCCATATTTTTGCACTTGCAAAGGCTCACGGTATAGCATCGGTTGCTCTTGGTGTAAAGCAATTAAAAAAGGGGGAATTGATTGATGTTCGACCGATTTAATCGCCGTATTCATTATCTCAGAATATCGGTTACCGATAGGTGTAACCTGCGGTGTACCTACTGTATGCCCGAAGAGGGCATAACGCTAATCCCACATAGCCAAATTCTTTCCTTTGAGGAAATAGCAGAAATTACCAGAGTGGCTGTAAAAATGGGATTTGATAAGGTCCGAATTACAGGTGGCGAACCGCTTGTGCGTAAGGGAATTGTGGAGTTGGTACGAATGCTTACGGAAATAGAGGGTATTACCGATTTTGGCATGACCACCAATGGAACACTCTTAAAACTGTTTGCGCAACCTCTTTACGATGCTGGATTAAAACGTATAAATGTAAGCCTCGATACGCTAAACCCTGAAAGATATAGGGCCATCACCCGTGTAGGTACTCTTTCGGATGTGCTCCAAGGGCTACAAGAGGCCAAAAGGGTTGGTTTTAATCCCATCAAGTTAAACTGCGTGGTTGACAAGAATTCAAAAGAGTTCGATGCCTTGGAGGTAAAAGCTTTTGCCCAGGCAAATGGTTATGTGCCACGTTTTATTCCCAAAATGAATTTGGAGGAGGGAGTTTTTGGAGAGGTTGAGGGTGGCGATGGTGGTAACTGCAGTATTTGCAATAGGATACGCCTTACAGCAAATGGAATTATAAAACCTTGCCTGTTTAGCGATATTGGCTATAATGTAAGGGAGTTAGGTATTGAAAAAGCCATTGAGTTGGCTATTAAAAATAAGCCGGCAAGCGGATTAGTAAACAGCACCGGTAAATTCTATAACATAGGAGGCTGATATGGAATTTTCACATACCGATCAAAACGGTAAGGCTAACATGGTGGATGTGGGGCATAAACCCAATCAGATTCGTGAGGCCAAAGCCAAGGGGTTTATTAGCTTACAGCCCGAAACAGTGAGGTTAATACGCGAAAACCTGATGAAAAAAGGCGATGTGTTAACCATTGCCGAAATTGCAGGCATTCAGGCTGCAAAACGCACCCCTGAACTTATTCCTCTTTGCCATACCCTGCTGCTTACCAAAGTTGATGTTAAAGCAACCCTATGCGATCAGGGTGTTGAGATTAATGGGTATGCAAAGTGTATAGGACAAACGGGAGTAGAAATGGAAGCACTCACCGCTGTGTCGGTTTCGCTGCTTACAGTTTACGATATGTGTAAGGCGGTTGATAAAAATATGTCTATTGAACGAATTGAACTTGTTGAGAAAACCAAAAAGGATATTGAGTAGCTATGGTTCAGGATAAACCCATAATGGTAGAAGTCGTTTCCGTTAACATTTCCGAGCAAAAAGGAACTACAAAAAAAGCGGTTGAAAGCATTCAGCTCAACTCCTTGGGCATAAAAGGCGACGCCCATGCCGGGGCATGGCACAGGCAGGTGAGCATGCTTGGTGTGGAAAGTATCGATAGGTTTACCAAATCAAGCGGTTTATCAATCAAGTATGGCGATTTTGCCGAAAATATAACCACTAAGGGCTTTGAACTTTTTGAGTCAAAACCAGGAGATCGATTTATAGGGGCTGGAGTTGAACTTGAGGTCACCCAAATAGGTAAGATATGCCATGGCGATGATTGTGCTATTTATCGGCAGGTGGGTAAATGTGTTATGCCTAAGGAGGGTATATTTGTAAGGGTGATAAAGGGTGGAACATTGAAAGCTGGCGATCAGTTAAGTTTTGTACCTAAAGTATATAAGGTAAAGGTAATTACCCTGAGCGATAGGGCCAGCAGAGGCGAATACAAAGACCTAAGCGGTCCTGAAGTGGCTATGCAAACAGGTGACTTTTTCAGCGCATTGGCCTGGCAGTACGAGTTGGATACGGAAATCATTCCCGATGATCCTGAACTTTTGGAGAACAGGTTGATTGACGCACGAAACGCTAAGTACGACATGGTCATAACTACTGGTGGAACTGGCATTGGCCCTCGCGATATTACTCCCGATGTTGTTAAACCTTTACTCGACAAGGAAATTCCAGGAATTATGGAACATATACGCCTGAAATATGGCACCGAAAAGCCTAATGCCCTAATTAGTAGAGGAGTTGCCGGAATAATGGGATCAACATTTATTTATACTCTTCCCGGAAGTGTAAAGGCTGTTAAGGAGTATATGGCTGAGATTGCAAAAGTTCAGAAGCATTTGTTCCTCATGCTGATGGGAATCGATAGCCATTAAATATGAGTTAACACTGGCAATCAGAAACGTAAAAAAAAAGAGGAGTACATACTCCTCTCACTTTTTCCTTTTAAGTTCATCTAAGAATCTTTACTCAACCCCTAAAACATCCTTGAATGCCTTTTTGAAGGTATCTTTGGGTAGTGCACCCATAGCCATTTGAGGCTGATCGTTCAGGGGGATGAAAAGTAACGAAGGAATACTGCGAATGCCAAAAACAGATGCCAGTTCCTGCTCCGCTTCGGTATCTACCTTGTAAACATCTATTTTACCATCATACTCCTTGGCAAGCTCCTCCAGAATGGGGGCTACCATTTTACAGGGAGCACACCAATCGGCATAAAAATCAATGATTGCAGGCTTGTCGCCTTCAAACTTCCAATCATTATTGGTTTCGTAGTTAAATACTTTCTGCTTAAAAGTATCAGTTGTTAAGTGCTCAATCATAGCGTTAATAATTTATTATTGAAAAATTGAATTATTTACATAATTCCATGCAAAAGTAATACCAAAACACTTAATGGCATAATTTTGTTGAATTTTTTATATTGATATATGTCATTTTAACATATTTCAATACTAAACTCGGTTAATTCTTTTTTTGAGGTGCAAAGTTAAAAGTTAAAGGATAATCGTTAAACGTTAATCGTTAAACGTTAAACGTTAACCATTTAGAGGTTTTAGGTTCAAGATTCAAAATCAAGTTAAAAGTTAAAAGGCAAAATTAAAAGGTAAAAAAGCGTAATTCATAATTGAGTTCAGTCTAAAAAGTGATTGCCTTTCTATGAAACAAACATTCGTGCATTCATGGCAAAAAAAGTAAGCCGCTAATTCACGAATTATAAATAAACATTCGTGCATTCGTGGCAAAAAATATCGATTTTTATTTCCAGAATATGTATAAGCGGTAAAAAAACCATATATGGCATTTATCATTTTTGGTGCTTTTTAGACTGGGCTCATAATTCGTAATTCGTAATTTGAAATTCGAAAGATATCAACACACCATTACATCATCACATCATCACATCAATACGTCAACAATCAACTGTCAACTTTTTTCCCCCGAACTACGAACAACGAACAACGAACATACATCAACTATCAACCATTTTCCAGAACATCGAACAACGAACAAAACGAGTTAAAAGTTAAAAGTTAAAAGTTATAAGACATCAATCCCCTCAATCTAATCAATCCCCTCAATCTAATCAATCACATCAACCATCAACCGCCAACCGTCAACCATCAACTATATGTTGCAAGCACTTAGCATCAAAAAAGAATTAACCGCAAATGTTTTATAAATTGTAATTTTGTCAGTCATAAATTTGCATCATGAGAGAATACCTAAAGAGTAATATATTCAGAGTAATTTCGGAAGTGGCTGAAGTTGATGGGGTTGATGTTTATGTCATTGGCGGATTTGTAAGAGACATCCTGCTTAATCGACCATCTAAGGATATCGACATAATGGTTGTGGGGAGTGGGGTTGACTTTGCTGAAAAAGTGGCACATAGGCTTAGAACCCGACGGGTAACCTACTTTAAAAATTTTGGAACTGCTCAGCTAAAACATAACGAGTGGAGCATAGAGTTTGTGGGTGCTCGGAAAGAATCGTACCGGCTCGATTCGCGTAAACCGATTGTTGAAAACGGAACCCTCGACGACGACCAGAAAAGGCGCGATTTTACCATTAACGCCATGGCTATTGGATTAAACAGCAGAAATTTTGGTGAGCTCATTGATCCGTTCAATGGCCTAAAGGACATAAAGAGCAGAACCATCCGAACGCCACTTGATCCTGCTACAACTTTTTCGGACGATCCATTACGGATGCTAAGGGCTATAAGGTTTGCCACACAGCTGGATTTTGACATCGAGCCTAATACCCTGAAAGCCATTGGCGATATGAATGGGCGAATATCCATAATCTCTATTGAGCGAATTATGGATGAAATAAATAAGATGATGGTTACACCTCACCCATCGGTAGGATGGTTGCTGCTTGATAGTACCGGACTTTTGCCACATATCCTTCCTGAACTGGTGACGCTAAAAGGGGTTGAATCGCATAATGGCATCACGCATAAGGATAACTTTTACCACACCCTTGAGGTACTGGATAACGTGGCTCGGAAAAGCGATGACCTTTGGTTGCGGTGGGCTGCATTGCTTCACGATATTGGCAAGCCTAAAACCAAAAGGTTTATCCAGGGTCAAGGGTGGACATTCCATGGCCACGATTTTTTAGGGGCTAAGATGGTACCTGAAATATTTCGCAAGCTGAAACTGCCCCTAAACGAAAAGATGAGGTTTGTCCAGAAATTGGTTCTGCTTCATCTCAGACCAATCGTACTTTCACAGGATGTGGTTACCGATTCGGCTGTCCGACGCCTGCTTTTTGACGCCGGAGATGACATTGACAACCTGATGTTGCTCTGCGAGGCCGATATTACCTCAAAGAACGACAGCACCGTGCGAAAACATCTTGCTAATTTTAGGATTGTTCGGAAAAAACTAAAGGAAATTGAGGAAAAAGACGCCATAAGAAACTTTCAACCTCCTGTTTCAGGCGAAATGATCATGGAAACCTTCAGCCTTAAACCATGCAAGGAGGTGGGGATTATAAAAAATAGGATTAAGGATGCCATACTCGACGGGGAAATCCGAAACAATTTTGCTGAGGCTTATGCCTTGATGCTAAATACCGGGAAGGAATTGGGATTAACCCCCGTAAAAATTGACCCACAATATCTTTCATTAACAACTAAATAAATTTGTACTTTTAACAACTAAAAAAATTGAAATGGCGAACGATCGCAAAACAGGTATTAAGCATTTTGTAACATTAATGCTGTTTCTTATATCGTATCTGGTTGTGGTTACTGTTATTCCCCATGAGGGTCGGTTTAAGTATGAGTTTCAGAAGGGAAGACCTTGGATGCATGAGGACCTTTATGCCCCATTCGATTTTCCGGTTTACAAAACTGAACAGGAACTTTTTTCTGAACGAAGCAAGCTCCTTAAAGAGTTTAAATCGATCTACCAATTCGATTCTACTGTTCAACGTCAACAGGTAGAAAAGTTTAAAAGCGATTTTGATGAGCTGTTTAAAAAGTTTATATCCACTGGAAGCATAACACAACCATCAAGAGTAAATCTTAAAATTGATATAGAAAAAGTCAAGCATGCCATTGCCGACCATCTCAACCAAATCTATTTTAAAGGTATAATCGACCAAAATGAGAACGACATTTCCAACAGCATGCTGAAGGAGGGGTTGGTTGTTATTATAAATAATGTGGCTTACGATAAGTGGTTCGATGAGGTATATACTGTTCAAAAGGCCATCAGGCAGCTGGATGATTACACAGTGGATGCCACAAAGGGCATTAGCCCTGAATTAGTTGGATTCCTGAACAATTTCAGCTTAAAGGAGTACATTCAGCCAAACCTGTTTTACGATGAAACTGCCACCCAGAAGTTCCGTAACGAGCTCATTTCAAATATCTCCGATACAAAGGGTTTGGTGCAGGAAGGTGAAAAAATTGTTGTAAAGGGTGAAATTGTAAATTCCGATGTTTATCAAATTCTTGCATCGCTTAAAAAGGAATACGAAAAACGGTTGGGTTCTAAAAATTTGTACACCATCCTTTTAGGAAATATGCTGCTTATAGCTGCGCTATATATTGGCCTGTTCCTTTTCCTTTTAAAATTTAGGAATGAGGTGTTAAAGAATAACCGCAAATTACTTTTCATCCTATTGCTTATCACTTTGACTGTACTTATTTCGGCTTTAATAATTAAAACAAGTACTATTAGCATGCTTGTTATCCCTTTGGCCATTGTGCCAATATTTGTAATAACATTTTTTGATTCGCGACTTGCACTTTTCGTTCATCTGATAACCATTTTTCTTGTTGCTTTTCTCGTGCCAAACGGGTTCGAGTTTGTTTTTACCAATTTTATTGCTGGTATTGTTGCCATTGTTGTAAAATCTAAATTATATAACAGAGGGCAGCTATTTAAAACGGTTAGTCTGGTGTATTTTTCCTATTTAGCCCTTACATTAAGTTTTTACCTTGTGGCCGATGGTTCCTTAAGAGGGGTTAACTGGTTTATAACTCTTTGGTATGCAATCAATGCTCTTCTATTACTGGCTTCATACCAATTGGTGTATGTAATTGAAAAATTATTTGGATTTATTTCCGATATAACATTAATTGAAATATCCAATACTAACCTCGATTTGCTAAGAAAGTTAGCCGAGGTTACCCCTGGAACTTTTCAACACTCGTTGCAGGTAGCTAACCTTGCCGAAAGTGCAGTCCAGCGTGTTGGGGGAAATCCTTTACTGGTCAGGGCAGGGGCACTCTACCACGATATTGGCAAGATGGCTAATCCTATGTTTTTCATTGAGAACCAGCAGGGTGGATTTAACCCCCACGAAAATGTGGATAATGTTAGGAGTGCTGAAATTATTATCAATCACGTTCACGAAGGGGTTAGAATTGCCTCTAAAGCGGGTTTGCCGGAGCAGATAATCGATTTTATAAAAATGCACCATGGCACTACTAAGGTTAGGTATTTTTACAACAGGGAGCTGCAGGCCGAGAATGGCAGCATTGACGAGAAAAAATTTTCATACCCAGGGCCTGAACCTCAAACCAAGGAAACAGCCATAGTAATGATGGCCGATGCAGTAGAAGCCGCCTCACGTAGCCTTAAGGAATATACCATTCAAAGCATCGACCAGCTGGTTGAGAAAATAATTGACGAACAGCTAAACTCCGGGCAGTACAACTCAGCCGATATAACATTAAGAGATATTTCGCAGATTAAAACGATTTTTAAAAAGAAATTACAGAATATCTATCACGTGCGGATGGAATACCCTGAGCTAACTAACGGGTAACACTAATTTCAGAACTCCTGACCCATGG
>DFYV01000032.1 GCA_002383425.1 Bacteroidales bacterium UBA4073
AACGCCAGATGACGTGGTTCCGGGGTATGGAGCGCAAAGGTTTTACCATTCACTGGATTCCGGGGGAAATAAGTCTTGAGGGAAAAATTGATTTGGTTATAAGGAAGATATACGAATAGTCCAGTGTCCTTTTAGTAGGATTTTTTCGATATTAAATCTGTTCTGTTTATAAAATAAAGTACCGAATTTCAGGAGGATTGATTTTGAGGTGGTTAAAAAAATTGCACCTTGTAATAACATTCATGCATTCGTGGCAAAAAAAAGTAAGCCACTAATTCACGAATTATAAATAAACATTCGTGCATTCGTGGCAAAAAATATCGATTTTTATTTCAAGAATATGTTATAAGCGGTAAAAAAACCATAATGGCATTTATCATTTTTGGTGCTTTTTAGACTGGGCTCATTATTTATTGTAAAATAACTTTTTTTCGTTTGTTATTCTCCACATTATCAATAGATGTGAGTAGAACTCGGTGTCCTCTGGATTATTAACTTTTTCCCAAGATAAAACAACGCAATTATTTTTTAACTCTACTATTTGTTCTTTAGATTCAGCAATTTCTTTTAATGCAATCCTTTGGCATTGGTTCTTATTAAATTCAGGTTTATCGGAATACGTAAAGAAAACTAAAATGCATACAATTAAAGGGATATATAAGATTTTATGATTTATTTTCATTTGTTTAATAATGTATAAGGTTGTAGCACCAAAAATAAATATCAAACTTAAAGTGATAGGTATTATGGTGTCGTACCTAAGAATATTAGGACGATAAACTCTATAACCCCCCAGCGGTAATAATAGTAAATATAGTATTGAAAATATTCCTAGCCACTTAAATACCATTATTAATTTAGCCCCTTCTGGGGAGTAATAATATTTTTTTATGAGAATTAAGTTCAAAGTTATTATGGCAAATAGAATAGGAAAACATAATCTGTGTGTAAATTGATAATATATACCTCTTGGAAGTTTAAGATAAAGTTGGCTTATGGGAACATGATTAATAATATTAATTGAGTTGAATCTGCCAATATACAAAGAATAAAATGATAAAACAATAACTGGTAAAAGATAGAACCAATAACTTTTGCGTATTGTTTTTAATGAATCAACAATTTTTTTTGTTATATTATTTTTTGATGACTTTGAATAATTTTTAATAAAATTATACATTAAAACCATCATTGAAAATATTAAGACAATACCTGGATTAAGAGGCCCACTTAAGCAAACTACTGCTGCAAAAGGAATCCAAAAAATTTTAATGAATAGGTTGATAGAAGAGTGGCGTTTATGGTATAATTCTTTGATAAATGGCAAAAAGTATAATAATAAAAGAGCACTGGGTAAAGCATAAAAGAAGGTGTAAGTAATTGCTGGATCAATTATTGACATATAACCATGAAATCCATTGGTTTGAAAAATGGGGTAACTAAAAGCATTGCTGATAATAATTCAATCTTAAATATGCTTTTTGTACCCGTGATCATTATTGATAAAAAAAATATAATTAAAAATTGGATAATAGTTTTTGCAATACCACATGATAAAAAAACACTATCGATAGGATTTGTGAACTTTTGTAGCCACAAAGGCATTGTTCTAAAATATTCTCTGAACATCCAATGGCTGAAAAATTTATTAGGATTGGGATATATTTTGTTCTTTATCAATGCATCTGTTCCCAGCGGGCTTTCAAATATACTTTTTAAATCTTCAGCAGGGACAATACCTCCGGCCATATCACCATCGAGCGGTTGTCCTGAATGCTGTTTAAAAGAATAACCTAAATCAAGGATAAGTAAAGCCAAAAAAATAAAATATAATACCTTTTTTAACATAAGGAATTGAATTCAATTTAATTAAATGTAATGATTAACATAATGTATTGAACCGTATGTGAGAAAAAATACAATAAGTATTACACCAACTCAAATGTAGCTTTTGTTTTTATACATGTCTATAGTTTTCAAGTTGTAAAATTACAAAAAAACGGGAGTAACCAAAAAGTTACCCCCGCATTACTATCAATATCGAATTTAAAAACTTTTATTTAAGCCATTTATCGAGCCATCCGAAGAACTCGCGCTGCCAAACAACGGCTTCCTGCGGTTTAGTAACAAAATGGGTACCGTTGGGGAAGAACAGTAATTTGCTCGGTACGCCAAGTAATTGGGCTGCACCAAAAGCTTCGAGACTCTGGGTGTAGGGAATACGGTAATCGTGCTCACCTACTATGATCATTATGGGAGTGTCCCAGTTCTTTACAAACTTGTGGGGCGAGTTGGCATAGCTGCGCTGAGCAGTTTTGTTATCGGTTTCCCATGGTGCCCCGCCAAGATCAAAGGTGGGGAAGAAAAGCTCCTCGGTTTGCGGATAGAACGATTCCAGGTTAAACATGCCACAATGCGCAATAAACGCTTTAAATCGTTTCTGGTGATGTCCGGCAAGGTAGAATACGGAGTAGCCACCGTAACTTGCACCTACACAACCAAGCTTATCGGCATTTACCCAGGGTTCCTTTTTCACATCGTCAATAGCACTCAGGTAGTCCTTAATGTTTTGTCCGCTGTAGTCGCCCGAAATTTGTCGGTTCCACTCCTGGCCAAACGAGGGAACACCACGGCGGTTTGGAGCAACAACTATGTAGCCGTTGGCTGCCATAATCTGGAAATTCCAGCGGTAACTCCAGAATTGGCTTACCGTGCTTTGCGGCCCACCTTCGCAGTAGAGTAGGGCAGGATATTTTTTGGTGGAATCGAAATCGGGCGGGAAGATAACCCAAACCTGCATCTGTTTGCCATCGGTGGTGGTTACCCAGCGCTCACGCACTTCGCCCATCTTAATATGGTCGTAAATGTGCTTGTTGGTAAAGGTTAGCTGGGTTGCTTCGCCGGTTTGCTCATCGATGCGGTAAAGCTCTGTTGCCATGCTCATGCTCATTTGGCTGGCAGCTAAAACGCCATTGGCGTACTGGCAGCTCGTGTAATCGTGTTTGCCTGTTGTGAGCTGAGTAATTTTCGATGTTTCAACATCAATCTTGTAAAGTTGCTCAGTTCCTTTAATTCCACTGGTGAAATAGACATTGCGGCTATCGGAATCCCAAATGTAGTAATCAACATTCTGGTCGAAA
Source organism: Bacteroidales bacterium UBA4073 (assembly GCA_002383425.1). Taxonomy (GTDB): domain Bacteria; phylum Bacteroidota; class Bacteroidia; order Bacteroidales; family Tenuifilaceae; genus Tenuifilum. The sequence continues at coordinate 3,141 of DFYV01000032.1, forward strand.
CTCTCGGTAAGGTTTTTTTTCTGGTTATTGCTGGTGTTTAGTATGAAAAGCTTTTTTTGATCCGATTCGTATAGCGGGGTAGCCATGCTCCACCAGCTAATGTATTGGCCATTTGGCGAGAATTTTGGGTAACGGTCGTAACCATGGTTATCTTCGGTAAGATTTGTGGTAATTCCAGTATTAAGCTCATACAGGTAGATGTCGGAATTGGTGCTCATGGCATATTCCTTACCGTAGAGTTTTTTTGAAGCGTAAACAATTTTGTCTCCTACAGGGCTCCACTGAATCTCTTCCATCTCGAAATCGGTAGCCATAGGGGTATCCCATTTTTCGCCTTCGTTGATATCAATGGCGTTTTCAATGCCATTCCCTGTAAAATCGGCTAAAAACAGGTGGCTGAACTTGCCATCCTCCCAGTAATCCCAGTGCCTATACATCAGGTCATCAATAATCCGAACCTTTGCCTTTGGCATGTCGGGGTAAATATCTTCGGTTTGCTCCACCATTTTCACATCTTTGGCGTACACTAACTTCTTCCCATCGGGCGAGAAAGAAAAACCATTTATATCGAAATCAAGATTGGAAAGCTGTTTAAGCCCTGTCCCGTCAATTTGCACCTCCCATATTTGCGACGAACCGCTGCGGGTTGACAGGAATCGTAGTGTTTTGCTATCGTTACACCACTGAATGTTCGATTCCGAGCTCTGCTCATCGGTAAGTTTTACAGGTTCACCGCCATCGGTTGATATTAGGTAGATGTTGGTAACCCCTTTGTTTTCCTGAAGGTTGTAGTAGGTTGTGGTATAGGCAAGGTATTTTCCGTCGGGCGAAATAGCCGAACTCCCTATACGTCCGAACTTCCACATGATTTCAGGGGTGAGAATGCCTCTCTCCTTTTCATCCTGTGTTAACGATACATCGATATTTAGTAGTTCCTTTGCTTGCTTTTGGGTATCGGTACAACCCGAACCGCCAATAATTATTGCCATTGCAGCAAGATAGATTGATTTAACAATTCGTTTCATGGTACTTAGGGTTAGGTTTATGAATTTTGACCCTAAAGTTAATGCTTGGTTGAAAACTTATTCATGATTTTTATCGTTTTTCTGTTAAATGCCCATGCAAAACATGTTTTATTTAGTTGATGGTTGATGGCTGATAAGCGTTGTTCGTTGTTCGTTGTTCGTTGTTCGGGAAAATGGTTCAAGGTTCAAGGTTCAAGGTTCAAAGTTCAAGGTTGCTGGTTGATATCTT
>DFYV01000029.1 GCA_002383425.1 Bacteroidales bacterium UBA4073
AAGGACAACTTGAAAAAATACATACAAGGAATTGTATAAAACAATGGTAATAAATGTCCGGTGCGCTGCACATAAAATCCATTCTTACTTGTTGCTAAAATCCGTGAAAATCAGCCTAATCCGTGTTGTCTGTGTGCCATTAAATGGTTGTTCGTTGTTCGTTGTTCGGAAGAATAGTTGACGGTTAACGTTTCACGTTTGATGGTTGATGGTTGACAGTTGATGTGATAATGTGATGATGGTAAGTGGTTGACGTTTAACGATGGTTGTTCTTTGTTCGTTGTTCGAAAAAAATGTTGATGGTTGTGACAGTTGTTCGTAGTTCGTTTTTCGTAAAAAGAATCTTAAATTTGGAATTTTGAATATGGAATTTAGAATCTTGAACTTTAAACCTTTATCTTTTAACTTTAAATCTTGCACAGTTTTTGATGTTTACCTAAAAACCAAATAATATGAATACTATGAAAAGAACTCTTCTGATTTTAGCATTGACAAGCCTTGTGCTGTCATCAAAGGCACAACCATTAAAAATGGGCATTAAGGGGGGCATTAGCTCAACCAGCGTTAAGTTTGATAAAACAACCATTACAAGCGGTACTGACCAGTACATTGTAGAGCAAGGCGATTCTAAAGTTGGCTTTCATATTGGCCTTTTTGCGCGCCTACAAATCATGGGCTTCTACTTGCAACCTGAACTGCTTTTTTCCCACTCGGAAGGTGAAGTTACATTAAACGATGTTTCCATGGAACAGGTTTTCAACGAAACTCAAAAGTTTAATAAGTTCGATATTCCTGTAATGGTAGGTTGGAAATTTGGCCCTGCCAGGGTTGGGTTTGGACCAGTTGCTACAATTCTGGTTTCTGAGAATGATGGTTTAAAAGATAAGCTGCAAGAGCTAACCAATCAAGCTGTTGAAAATAATTTCAATTCTGCCACCTTTGGCTACCAGGTTGGTGTAGGTCTTGATATACTGAAAACATTAACCATCGACTTGAAGTATGAGGGTAATCTGAGCAAGTTGGGTTCCGGCATCACCCTGGGCGATACAAACTACTCATTCGATCAGCGCAACCCACAATTCATCATGAGTGTAGGGCTATTCTTTTAGTGTTTCCATTCCAGTGATAAAATGTTTCTTTAGTCTATCTAAAGAAACATTTTGTCATTCGTAACCAGTCGTTCATTAAAAAAAAATAACATTTCAAGGTATTCTTCGTATTTTAAATTAATAAGGTATTGCTAATTTTCAAAAAAGTTTGATATTTGAAATAATTTATAGTCTATTTATGCCAGTTTTTGAGGAAATAGGAATTTATTCTTTGGTGGCTTTAGTTTCAGTGGCTATTACATATTTTGTTACTGCACGCGGTAAATTTAAAAGATCACTTACAGAGAAAAACAGTAACGCTTTAGCCAACANNCAACAATCTTTTGGTTGAACAACTAAGAGCCGAAATTCAGAATCTCAAAATCCAATGCAAGGAACTTCAAATCGAAAATGATGAGCAGGCGGATGTAATTGCTAAAGCCCATTTAGAAATCCAACGACTCGAGGTTTCCGTTTTAAACGCCAAAATCAGGGCAGAGGAAGCTGATATGCTCAAGTCAAACTTCCTTGCCAACATGAGTCATGAAATTCGAACACCCATGAATGGGATTTTAGGTTTTGCTCAACTTCTTAAAAATGAAGAATCGCCTGATAAACGTGACAGGTATATTGATATTATTTACCATAATGGCATGATGCTCGTAAATCTTATTGATGACATCATCGATCTTTCTAAAATAGATGCCGGGCAGCTAAGCATAAATCCATCCGAGTGTAACCTTGATAACCTGATGTTTGAGGTTTATACCCTTTTTAACGAAATTAAGTTTAAACAGGAAAAGGAGCACATAAATATCCGATTACTTAATCTTAACGACGACGAATCCAATATCCTTTATACCGATGCCCAGCGTTTGCGACAGGTTATGGTTAACCTGATTAGTAATTCCCTGAAATTTACCGAGAAAGGTTATGTTGAGTTTGGCTATCTTATCAATGAAGATAAAAGTAGTATCGAGTTTTTTGTAAGGGACACAGGCATTGGCATCCCCAACGATAAGCATGACATTATTTTTGATCGGTTCCGACAGGTTCAGGAGGGTTCAACCCGTAAGTACGGAGGAACAGGTATCGGCCTCTATATCACCAAACATATAATTGAACTACTTGGCGGTGACATCTGGTTTGAGTCGGTAGAGGGAAAGGGAACAACTTTTCATTTTTTCCTTCCTTACCATGAGTCAAAAAGTGCCGCCAATGGCTCTGTTATTTTTAAAACCAAAAATCCCGAATATCGGTGGGAGGGTAAAACCATTCTAATTGCTGAAGATATTGAAACCAACTATAAGTACATTGCTACCATCCTTGCCGATACAAAAGCTAAGCTACTCTGGGCAAGAAACGGACAAGAAGCCATTAATTTAGTTATGGAAGGCATTCCACTTGACATTATTCTTATGGATATTCAAATGCCAGTTATTGATGGGTACGAAGCAACTTCCAGAATTAGAGAGAAATTCCCCGATTTACCTATTATAGCTCAAACCGCTTATGCCTTACCCCACGATAATCTGAAATGTTTTGAGGTGGGCTGCAACGATTATATCTCAAAGCCTATTAATGCCCATCTCCTAAAGAAAAAAATTGACGAATTGCTTAACGTTTACGTTAAAAACTCCTTACCACCTGTCTGATTTTAACAAGACGTTCAAGTAAACCTTCCAAATGTTTAATATCTAACATGTTGGCACCATCCGAAAGAGCTTCGGCTGGATTGAAGTGCGTTTCCATGAAAAGCCCATCGGCACCGGTTGCAATTGCAGCACGCGCAATGGTTTCTATCATATCGGGCCTACCTCCGGTTACCCCTTCGGCTTGGTTTGGTTGCTGAAGCGAGTGGGTAACATCAACCACTACAGGAAAACCAAATGCTTTCATCGTGGGTATAGCCCTGAAATCAACAACCAAATCATGGTAGCCAAACATTGTTCCCCTGTCAGTCAATATTACATTAGAATTACCTGAATCAACCACCTTTTGAGCGGCGAATTTCATGGAATCGGGCGAAACAAATTGTCCCTTTTTGATATTCACAAACTTTCCTGTCCGAGCTGCTGCTATAAGCAAATCGGTTTGCCTGCAAAGGAATGCTGGTATTTGCAGTACGTCAACATACTCCGCGGCTATATCTGCTTCGGGTGCACTATGGATATCGGTAACTATGGGTATTCCAAACCGTTCCCTGACCTCACCTAAAATCTTCAAGGCCTTATCATCACCAATGCCCGAAAATGAATCGATCCTTGACCGATTGGCTTTTCGGTACGAGGCTTTGAATATGTATGGTATTTTTAGTTTTTCGGTTATGTTGGCTACGGTTTCTGCTATCCGCATTACGTTATCCCTACTCTCAACAACACATGGGCCAGCCATAAGGAAAAAATTTCCCGATCCGACGTGCTTAATCCCTTTAATCTTAGCTATTGTATTCATGAGTTCAGTCTAAAAAGTTCATAAAGTTCATAAAGTTCATAAAAATTGTAAAGTTAAAGTACTGAATATAAGAGATTGATGTAAATTTTTAAAATATTTATTAATATCCCGATAATTAATTAGTTAGTTAATATGTTTTACTAAAATAAAACATGCTTTTTATACCGGCCTCATTCATATTTAAAGTAGTTTACTTGTTATACTTACTTTTCCAAAGCAATTTAATTCTGGCAGCAATTTCCTGCTCCCGGCTATTGTTCTGTGGGGTATAAATTGTTGTTCCGGTGATTTTATCAGGTAAAAATTCCTGCTCCACAAAGTTTCCCTGATAGCTGTGGGCATACTTATAATCAACCCCATAACCAATATTTTTCATCAGCTTGGTAGGTGCATTCCTCAGATGGAGCGGTACAGGCAAATCACCTGTCTCTTTGACAATTTCCTGAGCTTTGCCTATTGCTTCATAGGCTGAGTTACTCTTGGGGCTTGTGGCAAGATAAATGGTTGTCTCTGATAGAATAATTCTCGATTCAGGCATACCAACCAGGTGAACTGCCTGAAAGCAACTGGTTGCCATAAGAAAGGCATTGGGGTTTGCCAAGCCTATATCTTCCGAAGCCAGAATTACCAACCTGCGGGCAATAAACTCGGGATCTTCCCCTCCTTCAATCATTCTTGCAAGCCAGTACACCGCTGCGTTGGGATCGCTCCCCCTGACCGACTTTATAAAGGCGGATATCATGTCGTAGTGCTGCTCTCCATTCTTATCGTATAGGGCTAAATTCTGTTGCAGCACATCTACAACCGCCTTGTTGGTTATAAGAACCTGGTTATTGATGCCTTGTGTTGAAACCAATAGCTCTACAATGTTGTAAAGTTTACGGGCATCGCCTCCCGAAAACCGGAAAAGCGCATCCTTTTCCTTAAGCTCAAACTGGTACCCTTTAAGTTCAAGGTCGGTGGTTGTTGCCCTAACAAAAAGCAGTTCGAGCTCTTCATTGGACAGCGGTTTAAGTATGTAAACCTGGCATCGCGAAAGCAATGGGGTAATCACCTCGAATGATGGATTTTCGGTTGTGGCCCCAATTAGGGTAAAAACTCCCTGCTCTACCGCGCCAAGAAGTGAATCTTGTTGCGATTTACTGAATCGGTGTATCTCATCAATGAATAGTATTGGTGATGGAGCGTTGAAAAATTTCTGCGATTTAGCTTTTTCAATAACCTCTCGCACATCCTTCACTCCTGAGCTAATAGCGCTCAAGGTGTAAAAAGGGCGGCTGAGCTCATTGGCTATAACCCTTGCCAGGGTAGTCTTGCCTACTCCCGGAGGTCCCCAGAGTATCATTGATGTTAATGTACCACGGCTTAACATTTCCCGAATAACCCCCTTGCTCCCTACTAGATGCTCCTGACCAACATAATCATTCAGATTATGCGGTCGCATCCGTTCCGCTAGTGGTATATTCGACATAAATATTTTATTTTTACAAAATTAGATTAAAACACTTAGCCATTTCTATTTTTTTAAATAAATATTGACTTTGAACTCAATTTATGCTTAATTTGTTTTAAAATAAACCAACAAATAACAACTATGAAACTTCTAAAACAATTATTTATCCTGCTTTTCATTTTCTCCGCAGGAATTCTTAGAGCACAGGAGGACGTTGTAGTTTTTCTTACAGGAAGCCTTAGCGACGCCCAAAAACTAAGCCAGGCATACCTTGAACCTTTCGGCAAAAGTTTGGGGACTAGCCTAAACTCTGGATGGTACAACGTAGCAAAACCACATGGTATTTTAGGATTCGATATCACTTTCACTGTCCCGGTTACCATACCCGCCAGTTCCGATAAATCGTTCGACGTGTCAAAGCTGAGCCTGGATTACTGGGATGTTAAAAGCGGCTCCAATCCAACAACCCCAACAGTAATTGGAAATAGCTCAAACACCACTTTGAACGATAAAAATACAGGAACAATTGAATTGAACATGCCCAATGGGGCAGACTTAAAGTTTATCCCTGCTCCCATGATTCAGATTTCGAAAGGATTACCTTTAAATACCGAAATTATTGGCCGATTCTTCCCCACTGTAAATATTTCTGGGGTAGGTGATTTTGGAATGTGGGGAGTTGGTGTAAAAAATGAATTTAAAGAGTTTATCCCTTTCCTTAAAAGTTTACCTTTTAGTATGTCTCTCCTTTTTGGTTACACTCAGCTTAAATCAACATTCGATATAAATGAACCTCAAAAGCAACATTTAGACTTCAAATCGTCGGGTTATACAGCAAGGTTACTGGTTTCAAAATCAATTCCTGTACTTACAGTTTATGGTGGCGTTGGCTATAACCATTCCACAACCGATATTGCCCTGAAAGGAACCTACAGTTTCGATGGGGTAGATGTAACCGATCCAGTAGCATTTGATTTTGCCAACAACGGGTTTACAGCTAACCTTGGGCTAAGATTTAAGCTGTCGATACTTGCTTTCCATTTTGATTATTCTTTTGGAGATTATGGTATTATCAATGCTGGTGCTGGTATAACATTTAAGTAAAGAATTACACATAAAAAAGGCCGGAAAACCGGCCTTTTATTTATGTTTTGCTTTTGGTTCATCTTTTTCCGAAATGAAATCGGTTATGTTATGGGCTATTTTTAAAATTTTAGCAATCTTTCGGTTTTCATCCATAATGGGTGAGTATGTTTCAAGAAAGGTATAGGTTTTACCATTAATTGTCACTTTAGATGTTTCCTTTTTAATTATGCCGTTGCGTAAATCCTGCCAGAACTTCTGGTATGCGCTTTTCTGCGCAGGGGTTATTTCCATATTATCGGAATGGTGGGTTCCTAAAATATCTTTTTCGGTTTGACCGGTCAGGTTAAGGTACGCATCGTTAACACTAATAATATAGCCGTTTAAATCATACTCTATAACATAGCTCGATGAATTTAAAGCATTAATCAGGCCTTCCATTTCAACCGACTTCCGGGCCGATTCTTCCTGGGTTGCCTGTAATTCTTCCATATTCTGGCGCATTTCTTCTTCCTGTGAGGCAAGCTCTTCGGATTTAATCTTCGACTCTTCAAGTAACTTTGCTGTTCTAATATTTATCTTAATACTTGATATGGTTGCAGCAAAACTTTCACCTATCTTTTCAACAAATCGTATCTTGTGTTCCTCAATAGGCTCGAACGAGGCTATTTCTATAACCCCATGAACTTCATCGTTAATTTTCATAGGAACCAGAAGCAGAACGGAAGGCTCATCATCTCCAAGACCCGATGCAATTCTTATGTAACCTTTGGGTAATTCAGTCATGTAAATGGTTTCAGCTTCCTGTGCACAGCGTCCAACAAGCCCTTCTCCCAGCTGGATAACCTTTTCCTCGTACTTCCTACGCTCATAGGCATAGGTTGCCATTAGTTCAAGGTATATTTCATTGGGATTATCATTGTTTACCATAAAAACAGCGCCTATGGTGGCATCAATATACTTTGTCAGGTTGAGTATGGTTTCGTAGGCAAAATCATTCAGGTTACTGGTATTATGCCTCAGGATTTCGGCAAATTTTGCAATTCCTTCATTGTACCACTTAGCCTTGTTTTCTTCCGCTTTCCTTTCCTCGTCAATCCTTTTGGCGTGCTCTAAACTTTTCCGCATTTCCAGTAAAGCATCACCTAACACATCTTCGTCCGATAGCTTTGAGTAGGTGGTTTGCAAATTGCCCTTACCAATTTCTTTGGCAAATTGTGATGTCTTATATAAGCTATCAATCAGAATATTTATTGATGTTGCAATGTCTTGTATCTCATCGCCAGTATTTATAGCTATTTTCTTTGTGGGATCAATTTTACCCAACGAAAGTTCTCCCAAAACCCTTGTTGCTCTTACTAACGGACTTGTCATGCTATATGCAATAAACCAGATAACCAAAGCAAGCACTATCAACCCTATAATTATTACAACTCTTAGCTGACCAGTAATAGATTCAATTTCCGAATTAATAATAGTTATAGGGACAAATATTCCAAGCCCCCATTTTTCAATGGACTTTCCACCAGTAATTGAGCTGAAAGCAACATAGTATTCTCCCTCTTCAAATGTAATTGTTCCAGAGTATTTACCAGTGGTTGCCATACTATTAAGAATCTGCTTGCCGTTAACCAGAACGGTGTCAGCTAAAGCACCAAGTAGGGTGGAATCGGGATGGGCCACAATGGTGCCATTGTCTGATATCAGTATCGAGTAACTACCTTCGTAGGGTTTGATCTTCTTTATCATTTCCTGATAAACCGAAAGTTCAATATCAAAACCAAATAGCGCGGCAAAATTGTTATTAATGACAAGCGGAACGCATACGCTTGTTTCTAAAACTCTTTTTTGGCTTCCGGCATATGTGTACCAGTAGGGGTCAAGTAAGGCTTCGCTTTTATTCATTTTAATTTTAAAGTAAAGACTGCTGGTATCATCACCCGATTCGTTCAACCGTTCAACCAGCTGTTTTAGCTCGTTGTTATCCCTAAAAAATGTATGTCTTTCTCTGCCATAGGGTTTATCCCACTGCCTATCAATGGCCCATAACTCCCAGCTCGCCCAAACAGAAAGAATATCGGGTTCATTTTCGGATAAACTCTTTATTAATCGCACAGTATTGGTTTTTATATCATCGGAGTTTCGTTGTTCAATATCATAAAAACTATATGCCATGGTTCGGGCAAGGGCAAATTGTTCATCGAATTCACCCTCAATTTGATTGGTATATGCCTCAGTGGTCATATCGATATACTCATGAATATTTGAGCGGGTAAATTGGTCAACCCTTTTATTCAAAAATGTAATACTTGCCCAAAATACTAATGCTGTTAACGTTAGCACTGCAGCAACTAACTTAACTCTAATCGGAAATTTAAATTTCATTTGACAATGATTTTAAGAATATAAAACAACCATTCTATTAAGGCGTGAATATAATACTTTTGAAATAAATAAGCAATGATGAAGCAAATTACTAACCCTACGAAGATAAAAACCAGCGGGTATAATCTCAAAATTTATTACATTTGTATTTTGAAAATCATTCAAAAATTCTACCTATGAAGTTACTTGAAGGAAAAACTGGCTTGGTAACCGGCGCTGCACGTGGTATAGGTCGAGCCATTGTCATTGCTTTTGCCCGCCAAGGGGCTAATATTGCATTTACTGATATTGCCTATGATGATAGTATGAAATCGCTTGAGCGTGAGCTTTCCGAAATAGGCGTAAAAGCCAAGGGATATGCTTCCGATGCCAGCGATTTTGAAAACACACAAAAGGTAGTCGATGAAATTGCCAGGGATTTTGGACAAATCGATATTCTGGTTAACAATGCAGGTATAACACGCGATACCTTACTTATGCGAATGACAGAGGAGCAATGGGATTTGGTAATCAAGGTTAACCTCAAATCGGTTTTCAACCTCACCAAAGCCGTTCAAAAATATATGCTTAAGCAGAAAAGCGGTTCAATAATCAATATGAGCTCAGTGGTAGGAGTTTCGGGGAATGCCGGACAAGCAAACTATGCTGCTTCTAAGGCTGGCATTATTGGTTTTACTAAAGCTGTAGCCCGCGAATTAGGTTCACGCAATATCCGCTGCAATGCCATAGCTCCTGGATTTATTATCACCGAAATGACCCATAAACTTCCCGATGAAGTGCGTGAGGAGTGGATTAAAAAAATCCCCTTGCAGCGCGGTGGAACACCTGAGGATGTGGCAAACGTATGTATATTCCTCGGTTCCGACTTATCGTCGTACGTTAGCGGTCAGGTGATCAACGTTTGCGGTGCAATGAATACCTAACCTTAACTTTGTGTTTAAAAAAATCAAGTGGAAAACAGGCCTGGTAGGATTCAGAACAACTTGTTTTCAACCTTTCTCTATCTAAAACTCATTCCTGTATGTGGGGGAAAAATATTAAACTATTACTCTTACTAATACTTTTTAACTCCTGTATATCATATAAATATATTGATATTGAATTTTTTGATCCCCCACAAAAACAGCTTGCCATTCAGGGCGATAAAGTGCTTGTTTTAGAGAATTTCCACCTCCGGGATACCAGTACTCCTGTTCGCAAGCTGGATTGGACATTAGATAGCATTGCATCCAACGAGGCAGTCGATGCCCTTTTATCCCTTTTAGAGACATCCCCATGGTTTTCGGGGTTAAGTTTTACTAAACAGGTGGTAAACCGTAACGATACCTCAAAGGTTATTTTACCCCTCACCTGGCAAAACTTAGATAGCCTGAACAGTAAATACGGAAGCGAGGTAATTATTTCGCTCGAGTACCTGAAGGTACGTCCTTATCAAGATTCTTACTCCTACTGGCAAGGCCAATTCAAGGAGTTTTATGGGTATATCCAGGTTTCAACTTATGCCTACTGGCGGATATATAATGTTGGAACAAAAACGATTGAGCTGGGACACCTGCAAACCGATACGCTTATGTGGGAAAATACCGATTGGATCGATGTTTTGCCCGGTAACCAGCTGCCAGGTGTATTTGAGGCATGCGCTTTTGCCGGTGCCGACGCCGGCGAACAATTCGCTAACCTTATTGCCCCCCAGTGGCAAAGCGACAGCCGTACAATTTTTGTCCCTAATACCAACGCAGGAATGAAAAAGGCTTACCAACTGGCTATGCTTGGAAATTGGCTGGATGCTGCATCAATCTGGCAAAAGCTATCCTCTGCATCCGACAAAAGGTTAGCGGCTAAGGCTGCATTTAACATGGCATTAGCCAACGAAATGATGGGTAAGTTCGATGTAGCTATCGAATGGCTTAACATTGCCAAATCCAAATACCCCCAGCTAAAATTTCTAAATGATTACGGGCAGGTTTTGCAGTACCGATTCGATAGTAATCAATCGTTACTTAGCAAACCCTAAAGGTTAATTATATACAAGTACTATCTATGAGTCCGGTATAAAAAGCATGTTTTATTTTAGCAAAACAAGTTAATTATTTAATTATCAGGATATTAATAAATATTTTAAAAATTTACATCAATCTCTTATATTCAGTACTTTAACTTTACAAACTTTATGAACTTTTTAGACTGAACTCATCTATACATTTCATAATCTGTTTGATATAATAAACTAATGTTTCGCACTTAATTCTCATGGATTAAGATGTTAAAATACAAACACTTACAATCATAGTGGTCTTTGTGAATCCCTTTGAGACCTTTGTGTTAAAAAATCTAAATCGCTTAGTATAACCACAAAAAACACGAAGTAAGCACAAAGTTTCACAAAGTATTAAATATACATTGGAGTTATCAATCGCTTGATAATGAATTACATGATAATTTCAAACCATTTGTAAATATTTGATTTATAGAATAATGAAATCAATCTAAAAACAAAATTTCATTAAAAAGTTAAGCTGTTTTAGTAAAGAATGCCAGAAATGCAAAGTGTTTAATTTCAATGATTTATAAATTTACTTTATACCTAACGTTTAACGTTTAACGTTTAACATTTAACGCATATGAACTTTTTAGGCTGCTCCCGTTATTATTTTTAAGTTTTCAACTTCGACGCTGGTTTTGTGATTTGCTATCTTATTGATATTTTTGCAGGGATTTTGTTGCCTCTTTAGCTCAGCTGGTTAGAGCGGCGGTTTCGTAAACCGCAGGTCGCGGGTTCAAATCCCGTGAGAGGCTCCAAAGGGATAGGATAGCCTGTCCTTTTTTACATTATTTAAGCATAATGAAAGCAGCAGTACTAACCATAGGCGATGAGCTACTAATTGGTCAGATCGTTGATACCAATTCGGTCTGGATAGCCGACAAGCTCACCAATCTTGGCTTTGATGTAATAAAAATCCTTAGCATTTCCGATAGTCCCGATGCCATTGCTGCTGCCGTAAACGAACTTATGACTCAAGCCAACCTGGTTGTATCAACCGGAGGTTTAGGACCCACAAGTGATGATAGAACCAAGGAAACCCTTTGTAAGCTGTTTGGTGGCGAACTACAAGTTCACCCTCCATCGCTCTCATTAATAGAGCAGCTTTTTCAGAAACGAGGCTTACATCTTACCGAAACCAACAGAAATCAAGCGTTCATTCCTTCTTCGTGTATCCCTGTGCTTAACCATCATGGAACAGCCCCAGGTATGATATTTAGAAAAGAGAATGCTTACCTGGTATCGCTTCCGGGAGTCCCCTTTGAGATGAAAGACATGTTTACCCAAGAGGTTGAACCTTTCCTTAAGCAAAATTTTATTCTTCCATCCATTACCAGGATTACCGTAAACACATTCGGAATACCTGAATCGTTTCTTTTCGATAGGCTAAGAAGTTTCGAGCAATTTTTGAATTTTAGCGGCATCGCCTTAGCTTACCTTCCAGGTCCTTCAGGGATTAAGTTGCGTTTAACTGCCAGGGGTGACAATTTGATAAAAAATAACACTTTGCTCGATAATGCTATCGAGGAGCTAAAAAAGGTAATAGGGGAGTACATTTATGGTTTCAACGATGAATCGCTTCCCGTTGTGCTTTCCAACAGGTTAAGAGAAAAACAAGCAACCTTAGCTTTAGCTGAGAGCTGTACTGGAGGGTATCTTTCGCATTTAATAACTCAGCTGGCAGGTAGTTCCGAAATATATAAAGGGGGAGTGGTTGCATACTCAAACGAGGTTAAGCAAAATTTACTTGGTGTTAACCCTGAGCTGCTGAGCATTTATGGTGCCGTAAGCCAACAAGTGGTTGAAGCCATGCTTGATGGAGTATTCAAAATTTTCAATACCGAATATGCCATAGCCGTTTCAGGTATTGCTGGCCCTACGGGAGCAACCAACAACAAACCTGTTGGAACTACCTGGATAGGCGTAGCATCTAAAGCCGAACGCCATGTTGAGCTTTATACTTTTGGTAATCTGCGGGAGATAAACATTCAACGCTCAGCCTATACTGCACTTTTTCAACTTCTGAAATTGATAAGCCAATCTTAAATAAATGAATTTAATGTACAATCATATATGCCTATATATCAGAATATTAATATTATGAATGAGTTCAGTATAAAAACCAAATTTCATTAGAAATGATGTTTCTGGTAAAGGACAATAAAGTTAAAAGTGAAACACCCATGTGGTAAAAATAATGAAAATATAAACTGATGAAAAAGAAACCGCAAAGAACGCCAAGTTTTTACGCAAAGACCGCAAAGAAAAAACTCTGCGACCATTGCGGTTAAAAAAAATAAAATATGAAAATTAACTTGTATAAATTTAAACAGATGAAAGGTTTAAAGTTCAAGGTTCGAGATTCAAAGGTTAAAGGATAAAGGTTAAAGGATAAGGCGAAGACATATTAAACCCCAGTTTCACGTACAACGAACAACTCTTATATAACTTCCAGTTATTTTTCTTGGAGCTATATTACTCGATAATAAGGGACTAAATTCCTTAAGGCTGACTGAGGTGAAGACGTTAGACGTTCAATTTGCATTCTGCATTTCCATTGTCCCTAACATTCCACTAACTCCCTCTACCTTCCTTTAACTTCCTCTATCTTCCTTTATTTTCCTCTATCTTCCTTTACCTTCCTCTATCTTCCTTTACCTTCCTTTATCTTCCTTTAACTTCCTCTACCTTCCTCTATCTTCCTTTATCTTTCTCTATCTTCCTCTACCTTCCTTTATTTTCCTCTATCTTCCTCTACCTTCCTCTACCTTCCTCTATCTTCCTCTACCTTCCTTTATTTTCCTCTATCTTCCTCTACCTTCCTTTATCTTCCTCTATCTTCCTATACCTTCCTTTACCTTCCTCTATCTTCCTTTACCTTCCTTTACCTTCCTCTCTTATATTAACTTCCAGTTATTTTTTTGAGGGCTATATTACCCTATAATGAGGGACTATCAACAATCAGCTATTTTTCCGAACAACGAACAACATCTAACGCCTTACACCTTACGTCTAACGTTTAACGTCTAACGTTTAACGTCTAACGCCTTTGAACTTTTTAGACTTGGCTCATGAATAATATTATCAATAACGAGGTGCCAACTAAATAATGCTAATGGTCAGTATTTTTTTACCAAAATATTTGAATATTTCATAAATAATGACTTAATTTGCGTCCTGTTTTGAAAAAGTAAAAAGTAAAATATACAGCGATGTCAAGAGTTTGTCAGTTAACCGGAAAAAAAGCAATGGTGGGGAATAACGTTTCGCACTCAAAGAGGAGGACCAAACGCAGGTTCCAGCCTAACCTTAAAACCAAAAGGTTATTTCTTGAAAGTGAAAACCGTTGGGTAACCCTTAAGCTTAGCACTTCAGCTATGAGAACCATCGATAAAGTTGGTTTTGAAAATGCTTT
Organism: Bacteroidales bacterium UBA4073; assembly: GCA_002383425.1. Taxonomy (GTDB): domain Bacteria; phylum Bacteroidota; class Bacteroidia; order Bacteroidales; family Tenuifilaceae; genus Tenuifilum. The sequence goes on from DFYV01000029.1 coordinate 13,920, forward strand.
GAAGAAATTTGCAAGGAAAGGTCAGATTTAATCTTCTAAAAAGTACAGCAATGGCAAAGAAAGGTAATAGAGTTCAGGTAATTCTGGAATGTACCGAACATAAGGATAGTGGTATGCCTGGTACTTCGAGGTATATTACCACCAAGAACAAGAAGAATACGCCTGATAGGCTTGAGCGTCGTAAGTATAATCCGATTCTCAGGAAGGTAACGCTTCATCGTGAAATTAAATAACCTTATTTAGATATGGCAAAGAAAGTAGTTGCTTCGCTTCAAAAAACCACGAAAGATCGTGTGAAGTGTATAAAAATGGTACGTTCATCAAAAACAGGTGCGTACACTTTCAAGGAAGAAACCATGGATAAATCCGATTCGGCTCAGTTCTTCAAACAGAAGTAGTTTTCTGCATAGTATCTCAAACTTATAAAAGCTTTTCGGTTTAAACGGAAAGCTTTTATTGCTATTTTAGCGTCTGAAAATATAGTTAGATATGGGTATTCGTAATTTTTTTGGTTCCGATAGCAGGGATGAATCTAACCTTAACTCACTTGAACAGGGCTTGGCCAAAACAAAGGAAAGTCTTTTAAAAAGGATTTCAAGGGCTATAGCCGGTAAAACTAAGGTTGACGACGAGGTGTTGGATGACCTGGAAGAGAGTTTAATTGCTGCCGATGTGGGCGTTGAAACTACATTGCGCATCATTGAGCGTATCCAGAAAAGAGCTTCCACCGAAAAATACTTGAACACATCGGAATTAAATAGTATCCTGAAAACCGAAATCCTTTCACTGCTTGCCGAAAATACATTTGGCAACACCAAAACCCAGCAAAATCTTCCCAAACCATACGTTATTATGGTAGTTGGGGTAAACGGGGTGGGAAAAACTACCACGATTGGTAAGCTGGCTTTCATGTTCAAAAACCAGGGGAAAAATGTGATACTGGGTGCAGCCGATACATTTAGAGCGGCTGCTGTTGAACAGCTTACAATTTGGGCTAATAGGGTAGATGTTCCTATTGTTAAGCAGCAAATGGGTGCCGACCCCGCTGCGGTTGCTTTCGACACCGTCAATTCCGCCATATCGAACGACGCTGATGTTGTAATTATCGATACTGCCGGACGTTTACATAACAAGGTGAACTTGATGAACGAGCTTTCCAAAATCCGTAGGGTAATGCAAAAGGTTATTCCCAATGCCCCCCACGAGGTTTTACTTGTGCTCGACGGTTCAACAGGCCAAAATGCCTTTGCCCAGGCACGCGAGTTCACCTCTGCCACCGATGTTTCAGCCATTGCTCTCACAAAGCTCGATGGGACTGCCAAAGGTGGGGTAGTACTTGGTATTTCCGATCAGTTTAAAATCCCGGTAAAGTATATCGGGGTGGGTGAAAAAATGACCGATTTACAAATTTTCGATCGTGTAGCCTTTGTTGAATCACTTTTCAGTATAAATGACTAAAAAGATCAATGTGATTACTTTGGGGTGTTCAAAAAATATAGTTGACTCCGAAGTACTTATGCATCAGTTAAATAGAGGGGGTTGGGAAATTGTTCACAACTCAAACGACCCAACAGCTAAGGTTGTAGTAATTAATACCTGCGGTTTTATTGGCGATGCCAAGGAGGAATCAATCGAAACCATTCTTAGCTTTGTTGATGCCAAGAGCAAAGGGGTTATTGACAGGATTTTCGTTATGGGATGTCTTTCGCAGCGTTACCGTAATGAGCTCGAAACAGAAATTCCCGAGGTTGATGGCTTTTTTGGTGTGTACGATTTGCCCAAAATATTAGATACACTTAACGTTAAACTTACTGAACCTGAATTAAATGAGCGTTGGCTTTCAACGCCAAATCATTACGCATACCTGAAAATCTCCGAAGGATGCAACTGGGGATGTTCCTACTGTGCCATTCCTTTAATTAAGGGGAAACATGTTTCCCGAAGCATGGAATCATTGCTTGAGGAAGCAAAAGCTCTTGCAGGAAAAGGTGTAAAAGAGCTAATAGTTATTGCACAGGATACTACCTACTACGGCATCGACCTTTACGGTGAACGAAAAATTGCTGAGCTACTTAATAATCTTAGCCAAATAGACGGTATTGAGTGGATCAGGCTTCAGTACGCATACCCGTTTGGCTTTCCCGATGATCTTACAGCCGAAATCAAAGCTAACCCCAAAATTTGCAAGTACATTGATATTCCTTTACAGCACATTAATAATCAGGTACTTAAAATGATGCATAGGGGTATCAACAGAGAACAAACCATAGAATTTATCAACAAGATTAGAAGCAACATTCCAGAGCTGGCAATTCGTACAACCTTTATGGTGGGTCATCCGGGTGAAACCAGCGAAGCTTTTGATGAGCTTGTTTCGTTTATAAGGGATTTCCGATTCGACAGGGTAGGGATATTTGAGTATTCCGAGGAAGAAGGTACTTATGCAGCTAAAAATTACCCCGACTCCGTACCTGCTGAAGAGAAAACCCGTAGGGCTGAAATGTTAATGGAGGTACAGCAAATGGTTTCATTTGAGCTAAACCAGCAAAAGATTGGACGTACTTTCAAAGTTATTATTGATGGTATAGAAGGGGATTATGCTGTTTGCCGAACCGAATTTGACTCTCCTGAGGTTGATCAAGAGGTTCTGGTAAAACTTGATGGTCGAAGTCAAAAGCCTGGAGAATTCTATATGGTACGAATTACTGGGGCTCAGGATTACGATTTAATAGGTGAATTTATATAAAAAAAGCCGTAAATAACGGCCTTTATTACTATGAATATGATAATCCTCTTGTTAAACCAATTCATTTAATGCTTTAATTGCCTCATCATAGTTAGGCTCCTGGCCAATTTCGGGCACATATTCAACATAACGGATTACATCATTCCTATCAATAACAATAACCCCACGAGCCAATAGCCTGAGCTCCTTTATCAGGAATCCATAGTTTGTTCCAAATTCCAGGTCACGATGGTCCGATAGTGTTACTAAATTATCAATCCCCTCAGCGCCGCAAAACCGCTTCAAGGCAAATGGTAAATCGTTCGATATAGCAATAAATGCAACATTACTGCCAAACTCCGATGCCAACTTGTTGAATTTATGGTTCTGAACGGAACATACGCTGGTATCAATGGATGGAAAAATCGATATCAGTTTTATTTTCCCCTTAAAATCGCTCAGTTTAACAGGCTTTAGGGAGTTATCAATTGCTGTAAATTCTAAGGCTTTATCGCCTGGTTTAACCTGCTCACCTATAAGCGTTATGGGATTACCGCCAAAAGTTATTGTTTTCATATTTTACTATTTATTTAGTTTGTTACTACTAAAACAGTTTTGGCAAGATAATGTTCATAAAAAAAATGACGCATTGCCGTGCGTCATTCTCATTGAAGTAGGTTAAAGCTATTCATCATCGGCATTTGTAACTTCTTCTTCGGCCTTAGCAATGCGAATGGTGATCTCATCATTCTTTTTGCTGTAGCCTACCAGGAAAACAGTACCTTGCTTTGCATCGCTTTTTATAAGGGCTTCGGCAAGCGGATCTTCAAGGTACTTCTGGATGGCCCGTTTTAAGGGACGAGCACCAAATTGTACATCGTAACCCTTTTCGGTGATAAAATCTTTAGCTGCTGTCGATATCTTAATAGTATATCCTAATCCTGAAATTCTATCGAAAAGACCCTTGAGCTCAATATCGATAATTTTATGTATATCATTCTTGGTGAGTGAGTTGAACATTACAATGTCATCGATACGGTTTAAGAACTCGGGAGCAAATGCTTTTTTTAAGGCTTTTTGGATGATGTTCTTTTCGTAATCGCTTTTTACTTCCGCTTTTGTTTTTGTAGCAAAGCCAACCCCTTGCCCAAAATCCTTTAAATCGCGGCTACCAATGTTCGAAGTCATTATTATAATGGTATTCTTGAAATCAACCCTGCGACCTAAGCTATCGGTTAGTTGACCCTCATCAAGAACCTGAAGCAGGATATGGAATACGTCGGGATGTGCTTTCTCCACCTCATCGAGTAGCACTACCGAATAGGGTTTACGGCGAACTTTTTCGGTGAGCTGTCCTCCCTCTTCGTAGCCGATATATCCCGGAGGTGCACCAACAAGCCGCGATATGGAAAATTTCTCCATGTATTCACTCATATCGATGCGAATAAGATTATCGGTAGTATCGAATAGGTACTTTGCTAGAACTTTAGCAAGCTGGGTTTTCCCAACCCCCGTTGGTCCCAAGAAGATAAAAGATCCAATTGGCCGATTGGGATCTTTTAATCCAGCGCGGTTTCGCTGAATAGCCTTCACAATCTTTTCTATAGCCTCATCCTGTCCAATAACCGAACGTTTTAGCTCATCGGCCATTTTTAGTAGTCGTGCCCCTTCGGCCTGTGCGATGCGCTGAACAGGTACTCCGGTCATCATGGCTACCACCTCGGCAACCTTCTCGGCATCAACAATTTCGCGATGCTTGCTTAGCTCTTTTTCCCACCGGGTCTGCTCGGCTTCGAGCTGTTCAATAAGTCTTTTTTCGTTATCGCGATATTTTGCAGCAAGCTCAAACATCTGATTTTTTACCGCTTTAATCTTTTCCTTTTTGGTTTCCTCTATAAGTTTCTCCAGCTTAAGAATGCTTTCGGGAACTTTAATATTGGAAATATGAACCCGCGAGCCAGCTTCATCAAGAGCATCTATAGCTTTATCGGGCAAATGCTTGTCGCTGATGTAGCGCATGGTAAGTTTAACACATGCCTCAATGGCATCGTCAGTGTAGGTTACATTATGATGCTCTTCGTACCGTTCCTTAATGTTATTGAGTATCTCAATTGTCTCTTCGGGTGATGTTGGCTCAATCATTACCTTTTGGAACCTGCGTTCCAGCGCTCCATCCTTTTCAATATGTTCGCGGTATTCATCAAGGGTAGTAGCCCCTATACATTGAAGTTCACCGCGGGCAAGAGCAGGTTTTAGCATGTTGGCCGCATCGAGCGACCCTGTGGCTCCGCCTGCGCCCACAATGGTGTGAATTTCGTCAATGAAAAGGATAATGTTTGGGCTGCGGGTGAGCTCATTTAGAATGGCTTTCATTCGTTCTTCAAACTGACCCCTGTACTTTGTGCCTGCCACAATTGAAGCCAAATCGAGAGCTATTACGCGTTTGTTGAACAACACCCGGGATACTTTCTTCTTTGCAATGCGTAAAGCTAACCCTTCAGCGATAGCCGATTTGCCAACCCCTGGTTCTCCAATAAGAATTGGGTTGTTTTTTTTGCGACGGCTTAAAATTTGAGCTATTCGTTCAATTTCACGTTCCCTGCCGATTATTGGGTCCAGACGTCCCTCCTCGGCCGATTTTGTTAAATCGATACCAAAATTATCAAGAACAGGGGTGTCGGACGATTTGGATGAACCTTGTCCTGAACGACCCATGTTACCAAATATACCGCTATCCCCTTCGTCATCTTCACTACCACCTCCGGGAAAGTCGTCCTTGTCGCCTGAATCCTCGGTGGTCAAGTATTTACGAACTGAATTGTAATCGATGTCATGTTCTAACAGCAGCTGGGTAATATAGCTGGTCTCATCCTTAAGTATCGCCAGAAGTAGATGGGCTGTATTAATTGTATCGTTTTTTAACGACCGCGCTTCAAGAATAACAATTTTTAGGACCCTTTCGGTCGTCTTATATATACTAATGTTTTCCAATTCTCCTAAACCTGAATCATTATCGGCAAGCTGGAGTAAACGGCTATCAATTGATTTTTTCAAATCAACTATATCTAAGCCTTCGGAAAGCAAAATATTAATTGCTTCACCCTCACCATCACGTAAAATACCCAAAAAAAGATGGTCGGGGGTAATGGCTGAATTCCCCAAACGAATAGCTTCTTCGCGACTGTAAGCTATGACTTCTTTAATCTTTTGCGAAAATTTTTGTTCCATAAAACTATCTCTCTCTAAAAACTTTTACTAAAGTAATAGTCATAAACGTAATAACAATGGATTTGTTAATAAATTTAGTATTTTTTTAATAATTAATGAACAACATAGTAATCCATTCTTTTTTTTGCTTTGAAATAGCTATCTTAGCACGTTAATTTTTAAAGGGAATTGAACATTTAAGTTTTTACTATATGTCTGAGGGTGAGAGGATTATACAGATCAACATTGAGGAGGAAATGAAATCATCGTACATCGATTACTCGATGTCGGTGATCGTATCAAGAGCATTGCCAGATGTACGCGATGGTTTAAAACCTGTTCATCGACGGGTTCTATTTGGTATGGCCGATTTAGGCCTAAATAGCGGGAAGTCGTACAAAAAATCGGCACGTATTGTGGGAGAGGTTCTGGGTAAGTACCACCCTCATGGCGATTCATCGGTTTACGAAGCTATGGTTCGCATGGCTCAGGACTGGTCAATGCGGTATCCATTGGTTGACGGACAGGGTAATTTTGGTTCTGTTGATGGTGATAGCCCTGCTGCCATGCGTTACACCGAGGCAAGGCTTACTAAAATTGCCGAGGAAACACTTGCCGACATCGACAAAAACACAGTTGACTTCAAGCTTAACTTTGATGATACACTGGAGGAGCCCACTGTTCTTCCAACCAAAATACCCCTTCTGCTTGTCAATGGTTCATCGGGCATAGCGGTGGGAATGGCTACTAATATGCCACCCCACAACCTGAGTGAAATTGTTGATGCCATTTGCGCCACAGTCGATAACCCTGAAATTACTATCGATGAATTACTTCAATATGTTAAAGGACCTGATTTCCCAACAGGAGGTATAATATATGGTTATCAGGGAGTTAAAGAAGCATACCTAACCGGAAAAGGTAGGGTAGTAATCCGTTCTAAAACTGAAATTGAGCAAACCGAATCGGGACGATCCAAGATCATTGTGACCGAAATACCTTACATGGTCAACAAGGCCGAGATGATCAAAAGAATAGCCGACCTGATTAATGAAAGGAAAATAGAGGGCATTAGCTACATCAATGATGAATCGGACAGGCAAGGAACCCGGGTTGTAATAATACTTAAAAAAGAAGCAGTTGCTAACGTTGTATTAAACAATCTGTTTAAACACTCACAACTTCAATCTTCTTTTGCAATCAATAATATTGCCCTTGTCGATGGTCGCCCTAAGCAGCTTAATTTAAAGGATTTAATTGTTCAGTTCATAAAGCATAGGCATAGCATAATTTTGCGTCGCACCCGTTTTGAGCTCGACGAGGCTCAAAAACGAGCTCATATACTCGAAGGACTACTTATTGCCATTGACCATATCGATGAGGTAATCAGCCTTATCCGAGCAGCCGCATCGCCCAATGAGGCTAAAGAAAAACTCATGGAACGATTTGGCTTAAGCGATGTGCAAGCCCAGGCCATAATCGACATGCGCTTACGCAGCCTAACAGGATTAGAGCGCGAAAAGGTTAAACAGGAATATGAAGAATTGCTAAAGCAAATTGCCTACTTCAAGCAAATCCTTGCGGATGAAGCCCTTCAGAAAAAAATAATCAAGGATGAAATGCTTGAAATGAAGGACAAGTATGGCGATAACCGTAAAACAGAAATAGTTCCCGATGCCGAGGAGTTTAACCCTGAAGATTTCTTTGCCGATGAAGAGGTTATAATAACCATATCGCACCTTGGATACATCAAACGAACCCCATTATACGAGTACAAGCTCCAATCGAGAGGGGGCGTTGGATCAAAAGGAAGCACAACCCGCGATGAAGACTTTATTGAGCACATTTATGTGGCATCGATGCACAATACCATTCTCTTCTTCACCGAAAAGGGAAAATGCTACTGGCTTAAAGTATATGAAATACCCGAAGGCAACAAGGCTTCCAAAGGAAGGGCTATTCAAAATCTTATCAACATTGAAAACGACGATGCCATTCGGGCATACATAAATGTTAAAACTTTAGACGATCCTCTCTACCTTCAAAATAACTACATTGTTCTTTGTACCAAAAAAGGTACTATCAAAAAGACATCGCTTGAAGCATACAGCCGACCCAGACAAAATGGTGTAATGGCAATAACTATCAGGGAGGATGATCACCTAATCGAAGCTTGCCTCACCAATGGTAACAACCAAATTATTCTAGCGGCACGTGAGGGAAAAGCTATCCGTTTCCACGAAAAGCTGGTACGTCCAATTGGTCGGACAGGTAGCGGTGTAAGGGGAATGAACCTTGCCCCAGGCGATTCAATTGTTGGCATGGTTTGTGTGGAAGAAAATGAAAACAAGGATATTCTGGTAATTGCCGAAAACGGATACGGCAAGCGTTCAAAACTCAATGATTATCGGGTAACCGGAAGAGGAGGTAAAGGGGTTAAAACTATTACCATTACCCCTAAAACCGGAAAACTTATAAGTATAAAGGCGGTGGACAATTCCAACGACGTAATGATAATTACCAAGAGTGGGTTAACCATACGGCTAAGCGTTAAGGAATTACGAGTTATTGGTAGAACGGCGCAGGGTGTTAAGCTGATTAACCTTCGGAAAAACGATTCCATCGCTGCTATCGCAAACGTTGAAGCCTCCGATGTCGTAAACATACCAGGTACAGAAGAAGCCATTAAAAACGACCAATCCATAAATGAGTAACTAATTTTAACTATTTTCCTATGAAACGATTAACAATTTTAATTTCAATGCTACTGGTTGCCGGAATAGGTACAGCACAAACCAGTAAGGAGATCAATTACGACCAATATGCCAAAAAGGTTGAGAAAAGCGACGCCGAAATACAGGACCCCAAAAAAAATACCAAGGATGTTGTTTGGATTAAACGGGGTGAACTGTTTATTGACCTTTTTGATGCTCAAATCCTTAGGGCATACATCGGAATTGACACCACTACCTTTGCACTTGTTGTTGGTAAACCCATTCAACAGGAAAAGGTTGAAGTTGATGGTGTTACCCTTGATAAGTTTGTTATGGAAAGGGTAAACTTTTACTTCAATAATGGTCAACTTGAGCGCTGGGAAGTTACAAAGCCCGTAGTTGAAAAGCCGTTGGATATTGCCTATAACAGTTTTCAAAAAGCAATTGAGTTAGACACCAAAAGTAAAAGCACAAAAAACATTCAGGAAGACCTCATAAAGCTAAAAGGGTTATACATTAGCGAAGGTTCAAACCAGTACACTCTCAAGGATTACAAAGGTGCTTTTGAGTCCTTCAAAAGAGTAATTGAAATTGGCAAACTACCGATTCTAAACCACAAGGATACTGCAATCTATTACTATGCTGGCTTATCAGCCCAGTTAGCCGGATTACTTGAAGAGTCGATACCATACTACGAACAGTCAATTGAACTAGGATTTACCAACGAAGGAGCTGTTTACTTCAATATTTTTGATGCATACAAGAATCTGGGTAAAGCCGATGAAGGCCTTAAATATCTTGAAGAAGGATTCTTGAAATATCCAAAAAACACTAACATTCTTTTTACACTGATATCATACTATATCGACAAACAAGAAGATCCCGCCAAAATTCTTGTTTACATCGATAAGGCCATTGAAACCGAACCTAATAACTCCTCGCTTCACTTTGCAAAGGGCACCTTGTACGATAGGTTAGGCGATTGGGAAAATGCTGTTACTTCGTACAAAAAGTCAATTGAAATTGATCCCAATTTCTTTGATGCTTACTACAACATTGGTGCATTGTACTTTAATAAAGGGGTTAAGTATATAGAGGAAGCCAGTAAAGTTCCGGCAAGGGAACTTGAAAAGTACGATGCCCTGATGGAAAAGGCAAATGCTGAATTTAAGAATTCATTGCCATACATGGAGCAAGCATATAAAGTAAATCCCAATAGCAAGGAAACTGTTGAAGCTTTAAAGAACATTTACTTCCGTTTCCGCAACGAGAGTCAGGAATTAAACGATAAGTATATGGAGTTTAACGAGAAATCAAAACAAATGTAGTAAAGCAACGAAAGCCCCGAATAGGGGCTTTCATTTGAAATATAATACTTAACATAATATTAATTATATGACTTTTAGTTTAATGCGTTTGGAGTCCAATTCTTAAGAAAATTCAGAACTTTCTTGTGATCATAGCCATCGCCCGATTCCAGTAAACCAGTATCCTGGGTATGAATTCTTCGGCCATCGGAATCTAAAATAACCAGCACAGGGAAACCAAACCGTTGCGGTTTTTCAAGTTGCTCAAGTACATCCACATTTTTATTTTCCTTGCTATAGTTAACCTTTACCACAATGTAATTCTTAGTAAGAACATCATTAATTAAGGAATCAGAGCTTAGAAAATGGTTAAGTTTAAAGCACCATGGGCACCAATTGCCGCCGATTTGTATGAAAACATGTTTGTTTTCATTTTTAGCATGGATTAATGCATTACTAATATCGGCTTTGGCATCGGCACTGGGATTATAAATGTTTACCTGTGCAAAAACAGGAAATCCAATTAGTATCAACAGTTGTATAAGAAATACTCGTTTCATGGGTGTTGTTTTAGTTAATTTCCAAAGTTAAAACAAAAAAAATTACTGTAAACATCCTCATAAAGGGGAAAATATCAACCCTATTTTATTGATTTATAGTACGATGATAAATTTTTGAAAAAAAATTCGTAACACTCCTTGCATTTTCTTTTTTTACACTATAATTGCTGAAAATTATGAGCGGAATATGAGTAAGAAAAGAGTAGCTGTAAGTCTTAGCAATTTATCTCCTGAACTTTTAAAGATCTTCAAGGAAAAATATCCTCATGGGTATCAGGATTTTGTATTCAAGGTAGATAAACCAAACGGTGACTTTTTCCATGCTGTAACACTTGAAACCGAAGAGGCAATATTTCTGGTAAAGGTTCCTGTGAAAATTGACACTAAAATAAAAGATGAAGAAGAAGAAAAAGACTTTTTTGGCAGTCTAACCGACGATACAATGGGAGCCGAGAGTGATGAATTTCCTGATGATATTAGTGATGAAGAGCCTGCCGAAGAGATGGCAGATGAATAAAAGTTTTGTTTCGGTTATTGTTGCGGGGCGATGTCGAGAAGAGGTCGCCCTTTTTTAAATCCTAAAACCCTGCACATTATAGAATCCCCAATCCTGTAGTGTTTTTCATTTTCAATTTTTACGCCACATTTCATGCCATATTTGTCAAAGACCACTGCCACTTTACTACTACCCGAATTATTATTAAACTCCAGCTCGAATCCTGAAATTTGGAAGCTATAAAGCTCCCCTTCCTTATAGTAAGGATGCTCGGGGTTCACTTTTAGTAAACCATTGGCATCGATACCGAAATATATGGCAAATATGGGAGTGCTTGGTTTAAAGCTGTAATGCAAGTAATGTTTCACTTTTAGCATGGCCAGGCAGTTACTTTTAGCTATAAGTATGTAGTACTCCTCTCCTTGAATGTTAGCTGTTCCATGCAAAAAAAGCTCAAGTTTTTCACCTTTCTTAAAAATTTGCGAACAATTCCATATAACGGTGGAACTTATTACTGGTAAACCCTTTTTTATATCAACCACCTTCAAGTGAACTGATTTTTGCTGTGCTTTTAAATTTCCTTCAGGTATAACAACCTCTAAACTGTTATCAAAGACATCGGTAACCACAAGTTTTAAAGCTTGATCATGAAGCCATGGCTCAATTTTTTTCACCTTAAAATCGTAAGAGTTGCCCACTTTATAAACGGGATGTTCCGGTTCAATGAAGACTTGACCGGTACAATTTATTTTATCGACCTTACAACGAATTATAGAGTTTACCGAAAAATCGTACTTAACATAATATTTTGCAGGCAAAAGCAACTTTTCCCCTGAAACATGTTTAAGCACGTAATGATTGCCGTTACCAGGAACATCAATTACTTTTGTAACTAAGAAGCTATACCACTCCCCTACCCTAAACATCTTACAAACAATAAAATATTATAATACAAGTACTTATCGCTGTATATATAAATTGTCTGGTATAAAAAGTATAAAGGTTGTAAAGTTAAAAGTTTAAAGTTTGAATCCCCTCCGAAAAGTAATTTTTTGTTCTTTTACCGATTGCAATTGACTGAAAATCAGTGGTAGATTTGTGATAAGATTATACTTTTAGGTGTTTTCGGAGTGGACTCATCCTTTAACTTTTAACTTTATTGTTCTTCACCAGAACCATCATTCCTAATGAAATTTGGCTTTTTAGATAGGACTCATTTATAAATTTACGACAGATTAAACTACGATAGGTAAGGAGTTCTGAGTTTGCGTTTTAAAATTCCATAAAATATTAATGAGTCTAGTTTAAAAAGCAAAATTCTATTTAAAAATGATATTTCTCGTGAAGAATGTCAGAACCATAAAGCGTTAATATTCAGTTATTAATAAATATACATTACGTTTCACGTTTCACGTTTCACGTTTAACGCCTTATGTTCCTTTCAATCATAAACTTTTTAGACCGGCCTCATTAATTCAAGATTATGTTTAATGATAATGTAAGTTGATGGTCAAAGCTCTGAAAATAAACCATTCAAACCAAATGAATGAAAATGGTATATAAAACAAGGGGGAAAAAACTTCCCCCTTGTTTTAAAAAGTTAGATGAAAATTACTATTTTGATTTCTTTCTGGAAATGTAAGTAATTTTTAGTGCGCTAGCCTTGCGAAGTTCCTGCTTAACATCGGTAACAATACCCATGCGGGTATCCTCATCAATTTTAAGTGCAGTTGTTAGCAAAGGCCTTTCACCCTCAGAAAGAGCTTCACGCTCCGAAGCAATAAAATCGCGTATATCATCTAAAGACTTAAAGCTGTCGTTGAGTTGAATACGAGGCTCAGTACCAAAAAGAGTCTGGTATGCCGGGAGTGGGGTTCCAATATAAACGTATGAAACAAGTGTTTTTTTCTTCAGCTTATCCACTTCAGTGGCTTCAGGTGATTTAATCGAAACCAATAAGCTGGTTTCACGAAAAGAGGTGGACACCATGAAGAAGAAAAGCGTCATAAAAACGATATCGGGAAGCGAAGCTGTAGATATAGCAGGCATTTCGCCTTTCCCTTTGCGTGAAAATGTAGCCATACTTATTTTCCTCCAACATCTTTAGGTTCAGCTTCGGAAATCCTAAGTGGAATAGCCTTAGCAACGGCTTCCTGCTGTTCCTTTTCGAGTTTTGCGTAGGGCCTGCCAAATACTGACATCGAGAGTTCATCGCGCAACTCGTTATAAGCAGCAACCAGTTCATTCTGTACGGTCATATACATTTTATACGACGTTCCACGGTCGTTTTGCAACGAAACAACCCCAGTTGATACCCTATATGGCCCTATTAGAGGAATATCTTCCTCTTTACTTTCGGACATATTAGGGTCGTTATTGGGGTTAACAATGAATTCCTTGGTTTTTTCCTTGAGTAACGATACATCCATTGGTTCACCACGCACCAGTAACTTGTCGCTTTTATTGATAAGTACTGTAAAAATATTTCTGCGCTTTACCTCAATATCAGTTTCTTGTTCGCCTTGAGGCATGGGAGGCAACATACGTGGTAAACCTGAGTCAACATCCATGGTTGTAACCATAAGGAAAAAACTCAAGAGAAGGAATGCTATATCGGCCGTAGAGCTTGCGTTTATTTCTGGAAGTTTTCTTGCCATTTGTTTTTTTTTAAGTGTTTCCAGTTTCAGTAAAAACCGATATTACTACTTACGAAAAGCACCCCTAACTCCAGTGTACAAAAGAATAAGGACTGATACACCAAATAGTATATAGGTTGCAATTATCCCTGTGTCAGTCAAAATTAGGACCGTAGGATTTGAAAAATCAGGATTGTTCTGAGGTGCAACAATTGGTGTTGCATCGGAAAGCAAATAGCCGATAAGCAACACAACTGCCATGCCGACTATTCCGATAAGCGCTTTAATGGCTTTTTTGGGGCTCTTGATAAAAAAGTAAACAGGGAATGCCAAAGCAAGCAATGCAGCAAGAGCAAAAAGTATGTAAGCCCAAATAATGAAAGGTTCTTCTGTCATGTTGTTAGAGTAGAAAAGAATGGTCATCACAACAGAAACGCCCATAATAAGCCATGTCAGCACTTTCAGTAATTTAGAGATTAATGCGTCTGACATTTTTACTAATTTTTCAGGTTAAACTTAACAAGTAAATCGAGTAAGCTTATGGAAGAATCTTCCATATCGTTGGTAATACCGTCGATTTTCGAAAGGAGGTAATTGTAGAAAATCTGAAGGATAATAGCAACAATAAGACCAAAAACGGTTGTGATAAGAGCAATCTTAATACCACCAGCAACAAGCGACGGAGATATATCCCCGGCAGCCTCAATAGCATCGAAAGCGCCGATCATACCAATAACAGTACCCATAAATCCTAACATAGGGGCGATTGCGATGAAAAGTGCAATCCAGGTTAAGCCACTTTCAAGTTGACCCATCTGAACTGAACCGTAAGTTGCGATAGACTTTTCAACAACATCGATACCCTCGTGAACGCGGCTAAGCCCTTGATAGAAAATGCTTGCCACCGGGCCACGGGTGTTGCGACAAACTTCCTTAGCTGCTTCAACACCGCCATTCTGCAAGGCATCCTCAATGTCCTTAAGAAGTTTTTTAGTGTTAGTGGTAGCCAGGTTAAGGTAAATGATACGTTCAATTACAAATGCTAAACCTAAAATCAAAGTTAAAAGGATAGAAGCCATAAAACCAGGGCCACCCTCAATAAACTTTGTTTTAAGTGCTTTGTGCAACGATTGACCTTCCTCGGCTGGGACGGTAGGAGAATCTACCTGCTCTACCTGCTGCTGCTGAACCATTGCAGAGTCAGGTTGAGCTGCAGTTTCGTCCTGTGCACTCACATAGGTTGATGCTCCAAACGAGAGCACCCCAAATACTGCTACTAAAGTGAATAGCTTTTTCATGGTTTGATTGTCGTTTAATTATTACTAAAGGTTTGTTTTGTTTGTTCATGAATTTAGTTAAACAATAAAAGGCTTGCGGAGAGAGAGGGATTCGAACCCTCGATACACTTTTGGCGTATACACGCTCTCCAGGCGTGCGCCTTAGACCACTCGGCCATCTCTCCAAAATTACAAAAAAGTTAAAAAAGAACGTGTAAAATGTGGCGCAAAATACAAAAAAAATATTTAAAAAAACAATGACTATTTTAATGTTATTTCGCCTGCTATCGATTTTTCCAGTTCCACAGCAAGGTTATTACCTATAAAACCTTTACCCAATAAAAACATCAGCTTAGCCACGGCGGCTTCGTATGTTATGTCGCGACCACTAACTACCCCCAGCCTTTTCAGCATAAGGCCATTCTCATACTTTTCCATGTTGACCCCACCAGCTTTGCACTGAGTAACGTTGAGTATAACAATATTATTGTCAATGGCATTCTTAAGCCTCTGGATGAACCACTTTTGCATGGGTGCGTTGCCCGAACCATAGGTTTCGAGTATTACAGCTTTCACCCCTTTTGTATTCAGAACAGCGTCAACAACGTTTTCCGATATGCCCGGAAATAGTTTTAAAACAGCTATTGAGCTATCGAGCTGAGTATGCACAAGGATTTCCTGCTCATGGGTTGGGTAGTGAATAAATGGAAAGTTATACCGGATTGAAATGCCGGCCTCGGCAAGCGGGGGGTAGTTATCGGAACGGAACGCGTTGAAGTGTTCGGAGTTATGCTTGGTTGTTCTATTGCCCCGGTATAACCTGTTTTCGAAGAAAATGGTAACCTCAGGCACCATAGCCTGCCCGTTTTGCTGCGTTGCTGCAATCTCAATAGCACTTATGAGATTCTCTTTCCCATCGGTACGTAAAGTTCCTATGGGCAACTGCGAACCGGTGAGTACAACAGGTTTTGACAACCCCTGGAGCATAAAGCTTAGTGCCGATGCCGTGAACGACATTGTATCGGTTCCATGAAGTATAACAAAACCATCATATTTATGGTAGTTTTCACCTATTATGGTTACCAGTTTTTTCCAGAATTCAGGGTTGATGTCGGAAGAATCGATTGGTGGCTCAAAGGAGTATGTGGTAAGGTTGTAGCCAAACTTTTTAAGCTCAGGTACCTCCTGCTCAATATGTTCAAAGTTGAAGGGGGCTAACGCTCCAGTCTCGGGATTCTGCTTCATGCCAATGGTTCCCCCCGTGTAAACAATAAGTATCGATATATTACCCGACTCCATCTATTTGTAGTTTGAAAAGTTTTATGGCATTCTGGGTGGTTTGTTTTGCAACATCAAGAACCGACAGGTTTAGCAGTTCGGCAACCTTCTGCGCAACATAAATAAGGTTATAGCTCTCGTTACGTTTGCCCCTAACAGGCACAGGCGACAAATACGGGGAATCGGTTTCAAGCAAAATTTTTTCGGTATTCATCTGGGGAATCAACTCTCCTACATTACCATTCTTATAGGTTACAATTCCTCCTATGCCAAAATAAAATGTATCGTAATCATCAATGTGCTTATAATCATTAATTGTACCGGTGAAGCTATGAAAAACGCCGCGAAGCGATTGGTCAATCTCCTGATCAACAATATCAAAAATCTCCTTGAATGAGCTGCGCGAATGAATTGCTACCGGAAGGTTATACTTTTTAGCCAACCTCAGCTGATGTCGGAACGCCTCCTGCTGCTGGGTAAAAAATGTTTTATCCCAGTATAAATCGATGCCAATTTCACCGATGCCCCAAAACCTATTCCTGGCCAGCTGCTCCTCAACATGGTAAAGCTCCTTCTCAAAGTCCTCTTTAACGGATGTAGGGTGCAACCCCATTAAAGGAAAACATTGTGAAAACCTATGGCATGTATCGAGTAACCTGTGGGTTGATGTTGAGTCGATATTTGGCAGTAAGTGGTACAGGACACCTGAATTGGCTGCACGTTCAAGGACTAAATCCCGATCAACATCGAATTCCTCAGAAAAAATATGCGAGTGTGTATCGATCAATACCATCACCTTATTCTATTGAGCTGCATAATGAATATACCCACCCGAAACAGCACTATCGAGATGAACAGTGAACTCAGCAACCACATTCCTGAAGGTTTCCATATTTTCGGGTTTAACGGGCTCAACCGGTGGCGACTTGATTTTGAGTGGGTCAACAGGAGCACCGTTCATCCAAACCCGCATATCGAGATGTGGTCCAGTGGCATAGCCAGTTCGACCAACATATCCAATTATATCGCCTTGCTTTACCCGAACCCCTTTAGCTATTCCCTTGGCAAATCGTGAGAAATGGTTGTATCCGGTAGTGTAAACGCTGTTGTGGCGTATTTTTACGTAATTCCCTGCGGCATTGTCGTAGCCCTTGGCTATAACAACCCCATCGCCAAGAGCCATCACTGGTGTACCTTCGGGAGCGGCATAGTCAACCCCTGAGTGTGGCCTGTAAATTTTTAGTACGGGATGAAACCTACTCCCGCTAAACCGGCTCGAAATCCTTGAAAAGCGAAGCGGCGCTTTGAGGAACGACTTACGAAGTGAATTGCCCTTTTCGTCCCAGTAGCTGGCAACAGAATCTTGCTCAAACCTGAAAGCGTAAAACTTTTCACCACGGTGTTCAAACCAAGCTGCATGAATAGCGCCAATACCAATGGATGTACTATCAACATAAAGCTCATCGTACAACACCCTGAACCTATCGTCCTTTTGTAACCCAAAAAAATCAATGGTCCACGCATAAATATCGGAAAGTTCAAGGGCAAGCATGGGGTTAAGCCCATTGGCTTTCATATCAGCCCAAAGCGATGTTTTAATTTCGGCCTCGGAAATCTTCCTAACAGGAACTATATCTTTCCTGAAAGGGTAAACGTAAAGCGAATCGGTAAGGTTAAAGACAAAGTACTCAACCGGCGACACTTCATAAACAAGATATGCAGGGGTTTGAACGGAATCCTTACGGGCAAAAACTTTATACCGAGCCCCCGCACGAACCTTTTTTACATCAAACACATCGGGGGTTAACGAGAGCAGAAAATTATTAACATTTCCACCTATATTTAATCCGTAAAGAATCTTCCCTAAAGTTTGATTCCTCCTCACGGTGTACTCGGTTACCAAAAACGAGTCGACGGGTATGCCATACTCCAGAATAGGCTGATTTTCTTCAGGTACTGCTTTTTGAACTTGTGAAGGAATGTACAATTTTATGTGTGCGGTTCCAATGAAATAGTCAACTAAAAACACTGTAAGTACAGAAAGCACTAATACCGGTAAAATCTTTTTAAGCATAAACCCTTTGAATTTTGCCTCAAAACTATCAAAAAAGAATGTAATAGCATTTTTGATTTTCTAAATTGATGTAGGTTTGCAAAAAAAAGTTTTAAGAATGGGCAATATAACAAAAAGAACCGAGCTTTACGAGTTAGGTGAATTTAAGTTGATTGACAGGTTAACCGGCTCATTTGTCCCAAAACATCAGGAAACGCTAAAAGGGGTTGGCGATGATGCTGCCGTAATATCGGCAGGTAATGGCGAATGCCTTGTGGTTACTACCGACTTACTTCTGGAAGGAATACATTTCGACCTAACCTATTTTCCCCTGAAACATTTGGGCTACAAAGCTATTGTGGTAAACCTGAGCGATGTTTACGCCATGAATGCCACACCGTTACAGGTAACAGTATCAATAGGGGTATCGAAACGGTTTTGCGTGGAGGATCTGGATGAACTTTACAGGGGAATAAAGCTGGCATGCGACAATTACAATGTAGATCTGGTAGGTGGCGATACCACCTCGTCAATAACAGGGATGACCATTAGCGTAACGGCAATAGGCAAAGTAAAGGAAAGCGAAGTTGTTTACCGGAGCGGGGCAACAATCAACGATTTGATTTGCGTTACAGGCAATTTAGGTGCAGCCTACATGGGGCTCCAGCTGCTGGAACGAGAAAAAAGAATTTTCGAAACGAATAGGGTAGCCAAACCAAAACTTGAAGGTTACGATTACGTTCTGGAACGGATACTGAAACCTGAAGCCCGTAAAAATGTGATAGATAACCTGCGAAAGGCAGGGGTTAAACCCACAGCAATGATTGACATTTCCGATGGTCTCTCGTCGGAACTGCTTCATATCTGTAAAAGCTCAAATGTAGGTTGCAGGGTTTACATGGAAAAAATTCCAATTGACGAGCAAACCGCTAAAATGGCTGAGGAGTTCAATATCGATCCGTTTACAGCAGCGTTAAATGGAGGTGAAGACTATGAGCTGCTATTCACTGTACCCCTATCGGAATACCAGGTGGTTGATAGCATGGAAGGTGTGAGAGTGATAGGACATATAGTAGAACCACATCTTGGCGCCTACATGGTACCACCATCGGGCGAGGATATCAGAATTACTGCGCAGGGATGGAATGCGCTACAAAAGGAATAGCCCCGCTTTTGCGGGGTTTTATGTTACTCATTAATAATTCCTTTGTATTGTTCAGCAGTAAGTAACTCGTTTAGTTCGGAGGGATTTGTCATTTTAATTTTAATCATCCAACCTTCACTATATGGGTCTTTGTTAACAATTTCAGGCTGCTCGGTAACCTTGGGGTTAACCTCCAGCACTTGGCCACTAACAGGCATAAACATATCGGAAACAGTTTTTACAGCCTCAATGGTACCAAAAACCTCCTCCTTAGCCAGAATTTCACTCTGAGTTTCAATTTCAATAAAAACGATATCGCCAAGCTGTGTTTGGGCAAAATCGGTTATGCCAACTATAGCTATACCATTGCCCTCATCCTTGATCCACTCATGATCCTTTGTGTACTTCAAGTTCGATGGAATATTCATAGGTTATTTGTTTTAGTGTGATTAAGATTTTTTACTATTCAAAAGTAGTGAATTTTAAGATTGAAAATTCAAAACGTTCCGATTTTTTAATTACTGTTACATGTTGTTCAGCACAGTGGGGCAAAACAAAATGCAGAATGCAAATTGAAATTAGAAGGCAGAAGGTAGAAATTAGAAGGTAGAAATTAGAAATTAGTCCCCCATTACCGGGTAATATAGCCCCAAGAAAAAT
>DFYV01000030.1 GCA_002383425.1 Bacteroidales bacterium UBA4073
CCATCGTGCCATCGTGCTATCGTGCTATCGTGCTATCGTAGTTCTCGGATTATAATCACCATTACATGCTATCATTCCTTGTACTCTTTTAAATTATTCATCTCCTCATCAAAATTCAAAAAAGGATATTTTACTATTAAGTTTTCTATCTGGCTGATTGTTATTTCAACAAACCTCTTGAACTCTTCGGAGTTAGGGTTAACCGGTCGATGACTTAGCGCCTGTTGAATTTTATGAACCTGCTCAGCGATAAGTAACGATTGCCCATCGATCAGGACATCGGAGAACTTTTGCCAGATATAGTCAACCGCCAGCTGCGATAGGTGAAGCATATCGGTATCGTAAAAGCGGTAATCGCGTAAATCATCCATCATAATTTCGTATCCTGGAAAATAATACGCCACATTTGGGTATAAGCTAATAAGCTTGTGAACGGCCACAGTAAGGATAGCTTTGCTAAGCTGATTTCCGATAGCTCCATCTTTCCAATGCCTGATAGGGCTCACGGTGAAAAGGAATCGCATGGCAGGGAATTCTGACAGAATATCGTCCATAAGCTTCGACCATTCGCTAACAATCTCATCAACCGTAAGCAATGTATGGATAAATTCCTTTGCGGGAATTTTATGGCAGTTAGCAACAACCTGTTCGGTAGGCAAAAGCCTGTAAACCCGAGCTGTACCAAAGGTTATTGCAATAATTTTTGCATTTTTTATAAAATCGTTTGCCTTACGGCTCACCGCATTTATCTTTAAAAGACAATCATCTTTACTTGCCGACGAAAATCGGGTGTAATGATCAAAGCTAAACCAAACCCCATTCCTATGGTTCAGGTCGGCCTCAGAGTATTCCCTACCATGCAAAACATTACTAATAACCTTGGCAACCGACAATGGATTGTAAACCACCCCATTCGGATTAACCAATACGGGCATCTTATAGCTTTGCATAATACCACCAATATTTTCAGCAAAGCAAGAGCCACAAAATAAAACAGGGGTTTCATAGTTTAACCTGAAAGGGTAAAGGTTTACCTTAACCTCGGTACGAAACACAAACCTAGAGCTGTTCATTTATCCAATTCAAAATGGTATCAAAAACCTCGTTTGCAACCGCTTCGTGGTGCAATTCATGATAGCAATCGCTCCATTCAATATAGGTTGCTTTGGGTATTTTACGCGAAAGATCGCTTGTTGCCTCAGGCGATGTTATAGAATCGGCACTTCCATGCATCAGTAGTGTAGGAATTCTAATTTCATCGGCATTTTTACATATAAAATTGGTTGACTTACCAATTGATGTGTGGAGCCTTGGGGTAATGAGCGCATGATTCAGGGGATCGGTTGCATACTTCTCAACCTCCTCTGGAATTTGCGATATTTGCTCTGGTTTAACCGTTGATTTGATTTGCACAAACGGGGCAATAACGTTCAGCAATCCGCTAATAGCCTCCATAACTGGCGAGGGTGGATTAGTTAACCGCAACCAAGGCGATGTAACAACCAGAAGGCTTGGTTTTGCCGGGTGATTTATGGCATAATTCAGGACAATATTTCCCCCCATACTATGGCCGTAAAGTATTATGGGGAGCTTGGGATAATGGTGAGTAATTTTAGTGATGGCTAAGTCAATTTCCAGAAGCAGCTGTTCAAAGTACTGAACATGGCCTCGCCTACCTTCCGATTGTCCATGACCAACATGGTCCCACGATTGAACCACAAATCCTTGGTTGGCAAAACGATTTGCCCAGGACAAATACCGTAACGAATGCTCTCCATGTCCGTGTACAATTAAAATAATAGCTTTTGGAGTATCAGCTGGATTGAGATGCCAGGCAAAGAGCTTTTTCCCACTCGATGATTGCCAAACTTGTTTTTCGGGTTCCATATCAATCTTTTTTTAAAATTAATTCCAAATGTATTACCACATCCCATAGGGTTGGCGGTTCCAAATTGTGAGAAAACGCCTAATAGAACTACTGCCACTACGGGATAAAGTTGCAGAGCAATCGGCAAAGATAGCAAACCCTTTTGCTACTCCCCTTTGCCTTTCATAGCCATTGAGTAGCGATTCAACCCCAAAAATTTTGTCATTTAAATTTTCATTTTCGCACACAACTCTGCCATAAGCCCGAATTAACGTGGGGAAAGCTAAGTAGCAATGGTAAATCTCTATTAGTCCTTTTCTCATTATCATTGAAAATTAAACTATTGTACAACATTCTTTTGCCAAACAACAGGAGTTACAAATTACAAAAAAATTTGTTTTTTTAAGTATGATTCCAGTTTAAAAAGCAAAATTCTATTTAATAATGATATTTCCCGTAAAGAAAGCCAGAATCACAAAGCGTTAATATTCAGATATATATAAATACATCTCACTTTTCACGTTTCACGTTTCACGTTTCACGTTTAACGCCTTATGTCCCTTTCGACCATAAACTTTTTAGACCAGCCTCAAGTATTGATAAAAATTTATTTTGTCAAGGTTAAGTAACCATTCACTAAATTCAGATCTCCTGACATAATAGCAAATTAAGGGCTGTTCTAAAAATGCAAAAAATAATATTGTACCGCAAAGGCGCTAAGACGCAGAGAAATAAAAAAATTACTAATGTTTCGCGCTTAATTCTTATGGATTAATATGTTAAAATACAAATACATACGATCTTCGCGGTCTTTGTGAATCCTTTGAGACCTTTGTGGCAAAAATCTAAATCGCTGAATATAACCACAGAAAACACGTAGTAAGCACAAAGTTTCACAAAGTATAAAATATACATTTGAGTTATCAATCGCTTAATAATGAGCTATATGGTAATTTCAATCCATTTGTAAATATTTGATTTATGAGTCCAGTCAAAAAAGGCCAAAAGCAAACACGTCATTGCTAGGAGGCACGACGAAGCAATCTGTTGCTCACAGAGATATAGATTGCTTCGCTTCGCTCGCAATGACGATAATACCTTTTTAGACTGGCCTCAAGAATGGATAAAATTTTTTAGGTTTAGATTTATTGCATGAGTAAATTTTTGAACAAAGTATTGCCATTGAGCGTTGCTATGATTAATTTGCAT
>DFYV01000130.1 GCA_002383425.1 Bacteroidales bacterium UBA4073
TCAATTTATTTTACGATTAAAACTTTGTAAAATATTGATTATCAAGCATGGGTCAGGAGTTCTGAATTTGATTTTAGAGGGGGACAGGGTATTTTTTAAGCTCCCTCGATAGAATTTTTGATTTACCTTCACAAAGTGAGTCTAAAAGCAGCCAGAACTTTGGGCCATGATTTTTTTCCTTAGTATGGCAAAGTTCATGGAGTAAAACGTAATCGATAAGATGTTCGGGTAAGTACATTAACCTGAGGCTGAGGCTGATATTATTTATGCCGCTGCAACTCCCCCAGCGCGATTTTGTATTACGAATGGTTACATTGCCAAATTTAAAGCCATGCAGGCTTGCCAATTCCTGCAACCTATGGGGCAAGTATTTTTTTGCCTCCAAGCGCATTATTTCGGTAATAACTTTTTTCAGGTATTCTTGCAAATCAGTGTTGGAGGGCTCAACCGATTTAGGATGCAATACGAAAATCTTTTCTTCTTTTTTAATAACCCTAAAGTTTGATATGTTATCAGCTGCTTGCAGCTGAATTATATGGTGTTTACTATTTAGTTCGGTTATGGGCTTGCTGTTTTTCAGGTTTTCATGCAGCTTGGTAATTATCCAATCCGCTTTTGATATAACAAAATCTTCGGCCAGCGAGAATTTTACAAGATACGGAATGGTTACATGTACCGAGTTGTCCTTTTTAACTCGTAGCGTAATTCTTTTGCTTCTGCTTCTATACGTATAGGTTACTAACCCAATATTCGGATAGGTGCACTTTTTAACTCTATTCATTGCATTGCTAACGGCTAATTATCCAAATTCCTTGAAATTGATTCTTTAGCTTATCCTTTTGCTGGTTGGCTTCATCTTTGGTGTTGTATTGTCCGATAACAGCAAGGAATTTGCCGTTTGTTCTGGAATATACTTCAGCTTCGAATCCATTTGCCTTAAGTTCGTTTACTAATTTCTGGGCATTGGCTTTTTCACTAAAACTGCCAACCACCAGGCTGTATGTTGGAGTGGAAACTTTTGCGGGTTTGCTTTGCGTCAAGGTTTTTTCTATTACCTCCTCGGTAGTTTCTGTTGCCTGTTGCCCGGCTGACTCGCTTACCTCATTTTCTTTGTCGGGGTCTGTGGCTTCGAACTTTTTTTCAAATTCATCGTTTTTTGATGAAAAGTCGGGTGGTAGCTTGATAGGCTCAATCCGCTCGGGCTTGCTCTGAATGCTTTCCCAATCGGCATCATCGGGGGCAAAAGCCAACTCCCTGATAATGAATGCAAAGGTTATTATTATTACCAGCGAAATCGCTATAAACACTAACATTCTTACAGTTGAAGACCTGTGCCCACCTTCCCTTTTGCTTTTTTTCATTGTTACTTTTGTCGATTTAGCTTGCTTACTACTCTCAATGCCATCGGCTGTTGAGGATTGGTCAGGCGCTGCTTTACTATCAGTATTGGTGTTATCCCGTTTTTCAGCAGTTACCATTCCGGTATAATCATCTGTACTGGGAACATTTTTTGTATCGGACTCCGATTGCGATACATTCGGCGATTTTTCAATGTTTTTATTTACATCCTCAGAACCAAAAACTACTTCAGCTGCCTTTGCTTCAGATTTTTGTGAGCTTATAATCCCTTTGTCTATGTGTGGATTTGGAATATTGGTTTCCTCCGTCGATGTAAGGTGAATAGAGCCTTTTGAATCCATAGCCAGTGAGCCAATACCCCGTATTACGTAAGCCCCATTATCCTTGATTTCATCAATAATTTCCGATGAGAGATTTTTCACCTGTTCCAGCGCATCAATTTTTGTGAAGCTGTAATGGTTTACAAGTAGTTCCTCCAGTTGTCCATCGTTATATTTTAGGAATGGGCTAAATGTTATCCCGGGGTGGGCGGTGCTTTCGGTTTCACGGTGCAGGAAAGCACCTAAATTTGGGATTATTAATCGTTTGTTGTTACGAATTAGTTCCGCCAGAATCGACCTGTTCATACCGAAAGGTTTTTGCTTGGTGATAAACGCTATAAAGGTACAGTATATTGCTTAATGTTGTAGACAATTATGAGTCACCTCCGAAAAGTCTCTTTCATTGCATGCAAACCAAAAATACGCACGATTGAGAGATAGCGCGATAGCACGATGGTACGAGATGTATAAAGATTTTCATAATTCTGGATTTGTGTACATAGTGATTAACACCGATATGTGTTCTTATTTCTTCTATTTCGTTCTGTCGTGCTATCGTGCTATCTTGCTTTCGTGCCTTCGTGGTTTTCGGAGCATACTCAATTAGAGGTTTGGTAGTACCCTTTCTATGGCTTGTTTAATTTTTTCAATGGAGTATGGCTTTGTCATTATGTAGTCGAATCCTACATCCCTGTAATCATCAAAAAAACTTGCCGGATTATGTGCGGTAAGCGCTACAATAGGAATGTACTTTTTAGGCGATGGTAATTTTTCCCGAACATACCTGGTGGTTTCCAAACCATTCATTACAGGCATTTCAATGTCCATGAATACAAGGTCAATTCTTTCATTGGCAATGATGTCAATGGCTTCTTTCCCATTTTGGGCCTCAACGCAGGTTATCTCTAAATTTTTCATCACTTCTTTTAGCAAAAGCCTGTTTACTAAAATGTCGTCAACAATAAGAATTTTACGCATTTTTATGGTGTTTAGGTTAACCCAGCCTGCTTAACGTTTTTAGTATGTCGTAGCTTATGATTCTTACTCTGTTCCGTTCCAGCTCAATAATTTTGTCATGTTTAAATTCCGACAAGGTTCTGATAAGGCTTTCCTTGGTTGTACCACAAAGTTCTGCTAGTTCAGTCCTGTTTACGGGAAAATCGAACTCGTGGTTGCAGTATATATCATCGGCAAAGTAAAGAATCAAATCGGCAACCCTACCCGGCAATTGCTTGTATAGCAAACCTGATAGCCTGTTTACAAGGAATAGGCAATGCCTGCTTATTCGCTGGCAAACCTCTAAGGCAAACTGGTTGTTTAAAAGCATAACCGATTTTAAGGTCGAAATAGGTATTTGTGCTACAGTGCAGTCATCTACCGCTGATAATGTAAAACTATACGATTCGCTTCCCAGTAGCGATATTAGTCCAATAAACTTACCTGCTGTATCAATTCTTAGTACCAAATTTTTACCTTTTCGCTGCTCACTGCTTACCTTAACCGTTCCCTTTACGATGTAATATATATGATTTGACGCAGAATACTGTTTAACTATGGTGTTCTTCCGGTTGTAACTAACCAAGTTGATACTACCCATAACAATTTCCTGTTGCTCTTTTGTTAGTAGCTGAGAAACAGGAATTTTACATTTCTCGAATGTTTTTTCAAACGATATAGTTTCTATTTCACCCATCATTAATTTAGTATCCCTCTAAAGATAGGTATTTTTAGCCAAGTATAAAAGAGATATAAATCATATTTTATAATGATTTATATCATTTATTTTTGAGCTGATTTGTAAAATAGTTTATTAGATTTGAAAAGATATCAGGATTGTCATGGGCTTTGAAGGGTATGTATTAGTGGTGGACGATTCGGTTACGAATCAAGTGCTCATTGAAGCATTGCTCGGTGAAGAGGGTATTAAAACAGTAGCCGTAAGTAGTACAAATGATGCCATAAAGCAGATTAGCAAGGAACCCCCTCGCATTATAATTTTGGATATTCTTATGCCTAACGTAACAGGAATCGATTTGCTGAAAGCAATCAGACAGGATGAAAAATCACAGGCCATTCCGGTAATTGTGGTATCAGCGGCAAATGCCGAATTGTACCGAAACCAGTGCCAAATGCTCGGGGTAAACGATTTTTTCCCTAAACCGATTAACATACCAGCGCTGATTAACAGGGTGAAAGCGATTTTAAATGGGGAGTAACTATGGTTGAGTCTGGCATAAAAAGCATGTTTTATTTTAGCAAAACAAGTTAATTATTTAATTATCAGGATATTAATTAATATTTTATAAATTTACATCAATCTCTTATATTCAGTACTTTAACTTTACAAACTTTATGAACTTTACGAACTTTTTAGACTGAACTCATCAATACATAATTTTCAAATCCCCATACATTAAATAATACACTACTATGGCAAAAACAATACTCATTGTTGACGATTCCAAAAGTATTCGCGAGGTTGTACGCTCTACCCTTGAAAATGAGGGTTATAATGTACTTTTAGGTGTCGATGGCAAGGATGCACTAAAACACATGGACGGGCAGTCAATTGATTTGGTTATTACCAATTTGCAAATGCCCGAAATGGATGGCATTGAATTGATTAAAAATATTCGTGCTATCCCCGATTATGAACGTATCCCCATTCTGCTTTTAACAACCGAGTCGCAAACCTCAAAGAAAATGGAAGCTAAAGAAGCCGGGGCCACAGGCTGGATTATTAAGCCATTTGTTCCCGCTAAGCTTATCGAGGCAATCGGTAAGGTGATTAGGGATTGAGGTCAATCGTAAAAGGTATTGTGCAAACAACCAGCTTGTATTCACCAAGTTTCGATTTATAGTGATTTCTCGAATGGCAAGATAGTCGCTTCGCTGCATTAAAGTTAGAATTTAGAATTTAGAATTAAGAATGTTTAGTATTTCTTTTAAAACTATCTACCTTCTATCTTCTAATTTCTACCTTCCTTTAACTTCCTTTAACTTCTTTCTTCTAACTTTTACCTTCTAATTTCTACCTTCTAATTTCTATCTTCTATTTTCTGCCTTCTACCTTCCTTCTACCTTCCTCTACCTTCCTTTAACTTCCTCTAACTTCCTTTAACTTCTTTCTTCTAACTTCCTTTAACTTCTTTCTTCTNNCTTTTACCTTCTAATTTCTACCTTCCTCTAACGTATTGATAACAAAAAGTTGATTTGCAGCTTAATTCTAACCCTTTTTAAACTTAAAGTTAAATCCTTGCAGTAGATTTGTGAATTAGTTGAAAAATTCCTTATTTTTAGCATCCAAAATCGGACATGCATGAAAGCTAAATACTCTTTGAAATACACTGTTCAAGGAAGCCTCCTTGGATTTGGTACTGGCTTGATTTTGCTTGCTGTTGCATACATGTTTGGAATGTTATCCAATGGTCTTGCCTTGACTCTGGGAGGTATTTCTGACCTACACCGTTTAATACCTCTATTTTACTTCTTTGATTTTTTACCATTAGCGCTTGGTGCAGTCGGATTTTTTGTTTACAGGAAGGTATCCTTGCGAATTAACGACTACGAATCATCAATACAGGAAAACATACATAAGGAGCGAAAGTTATATCGCTTTGTGGAAAAATTACGCGAAGGTGATGTGGATGCAGAGTACATACCCGATGAGACCGATGCTTTAGGCAAAGCCATTGTCAGCTTACGTAATGATATTCGCCAAAGCAGAGTAGAAGAGGAGAAAAGGAAAAAAGAGGATGAGCAACGTCATTGGGCTGCCGAAGGGATGGCGCTATTTGGTGAAATACTACGCCAAAACAACGATAATATTGAAGAACTAACCTTCCAGGTAATCCGAAACTTAGTAAGCTATGTAGGAGCAAACCAAGCCGCATTCTATTTGGTTGACGACGATGACGAAACAGATATTCACTTTCGGATGACTGCCTGCTACGCGTACGAACGTAGGAAATTTGCCAATAAAATAATACCATGGGGCGATGGATTGGTGGGTGCTTGTGCCCTTGAAAAGGAAAAAATTGTTCTAAAAAAAGTTCCTGATAGCTATTTGAGTATTACAAGCGGATTGGGGAAGGCAAATCCTAAGTTTCTTATGCTTATCCCTCTAAAAATGAACGATATAGTTCATGGTATAATTGAACTGGCATCGTTTAACCCTTTTGAAAAGTATCAGGAAGAATTTATCGATAAGGTGTCCGAGAGCGTTGCTACAACAATCGCTACTGTTAAAATTAACATACGAACCGCAAAACTTTTAAGGGAATCGCGTGAGCAAGCCGAGGAGCTGGCTCTCAAGGAGGAGCAGATGCGGCAAAACATGGAGGAGTTTCAGGCAGCACAGGAAGAGGCAAGCCGTCAGTCGGCAAAATTTATTAGCTTCTCCAACTCGGTGAACCATACCATGATTCGTGCCGATTTCGACGTGGATGGTACCTTGTTGTACGCCAACACCAAGTTCCTGCAAAAGCTGGAGTATGTATCGAATAGTGAGGTTGAAGGAAAGCATATTTCAATGTTTATCAATAAAAAAGACCGTGTATGGTTCGATGAAATATGGAACTCCCTGAGCAAAGGTGGTAAACATTTTGAGGGCGACATGAAGCTGCTTACCCGAAGTGGTAACGACTTGTGGACTATTACCACTTTTACTTGTGTGCGAAATGAGGCTGGGGGTGTGGATAAAATTCTCTTCCTTGGAATTGATACAACCGACCAAAAGAAGTTAAGCCTCGACTACGAAGGGCAGATTGCCGCTCTTAATCGCTCGTCAATTAAAGCAGAATTCACACCTACTGGCGATTTAATTGATGCCAATGAAAAATTCCTGCTCACATTGTCGTACAATCTCAATTCTGCCAAAGAAAAATCAATCTTTGAACTTGTGCCTTCGTCGGAAAGGAAAAACGTTGAACGGATATGGGACGATGTGATACAGGGAATACCCTACGAGGGTCAACTCAGGATGTTAACCATCAACGGCGATGTACGTTGGTTCCGTTGCACATTTACATCAGTAAACGACATGTACGACGAGATTGCTAAGGTTATTATAATTGCCAATGATATTACCCGCGAAAAGAACATGGAGTTTGAAACGCAGCGTCAAACCGAACAGCTCAAGCAACAGGAAGAGCAGCTGCGACTGAACGAAATTGAGCTGAACAAAAAGCTACGTGAGGCTAAGGAGGAAATTCGAAATCAGTTTAAAGAGATCGAAAAGGTTAAGATTCGTAACGAGAAAACCCTTGAAGGTTTTCTGGATGCCATTATTACTACCGATCATGATGGTGTTGTTCAGTTTTTCAACAAGGCTGCCGAAGACCTTTTTGGGATTAAACGCGAGCAGGTCATTGGACAAAGCGTCAGGGTTTTATTCTCCGATAATGCAGCTGAAAATGATGAGTTTTTAGATGCCTACCTGGACCCGAATAAGAAAAAAATAACCGGCCAACGAAAGGAAATTACCATACTTACAAGGAGTGGTAAGGAAATACCCATACTTATGCTGGTTACCGAAGCCAGGGTAGGTAGAGAAATCACCTATACCGCATTCATCCAAAACATTTCGATTGATTTGTTTTAGTAAGATATTCTTATTTCTTGAGCATCTCTTTTATCCATGAGATGCTTATTTCTTTTCGGTAGGTAAAGTAGCCTAAAATTAGTGATGCCACCCCAATAAGTGAGTAAACCATAAAATTATTGCATAGCTCATCAAGTAAGGTTGCAATGGTAAGCAGGAGTACTAAAATAGCGGGGTAAACAACCAATTTAGCTCTGTTTACTTTGAACCTGTAAAATTGTTTAACATAGAAAAACATAACTAATACCTGTAGTATCTTGGTAAGGAAGTTTGTTATAGCTGCACCTTGAATTCCTTTAAAATCGACCATTAAGTAGGTTGTAGCAATCTGAAAAACAGCTGTAATTAAAAATACTTTAGGTAAAATTGAAGTTTTCTGAAAGTAGAACACCGGCGATGCCAGAACGTAGTACCATATTCTTACCACCATACCGGCAAAGAGTAGTGGTAAAAGTGTAAATGATTGATATAAATCGCTGTTATTCACTAAAAAAGGAACAAAATAGGGGATTAAAAGAAGATACAATGGTATTAGGGTTAAATTGATTAAGGCGAATACATGAAAGTACTTATTAACATCAACATTGCCTTGAGGTACATCGTTCTTACTTTTCCATTGCTGAAATACTTTGGGTAGGATAGCAGCCGATAACCCATTTTGCAGGAACTCAATGGCAAGTGTTATTTTTAGGGCAAAATCAAATACAGCTACTGATCCTTGATTTAGCAAGCCAAGTATAATATACCTGTCGATGTTTGAAATTACCCAGTAAAGTATGTTATGGAAGTAAATTGGAGCGCTATACTTAATAAGATGTTTGAAAACTTTGCTATCCCAGCTAAGCCTTCCATGTTTCACAAAGAAAATTACAGCCCAAATAAATGTGGCCATTGCCCCAATAAAACGACCCCAAATTGGCCCTGTAAGCGATTGGGGGAAAAGGTACAAGCCTCCAATTGATATTACTATTACCAGTGTAAAGTGTAAAATGTTGGACCAAAAATAGGGTGTGGGTTTTTCACGAAAAATTAAATGGCTTGTGTAAGCTTTAAAGATTCCATTGAAAAAACCTGTTATGAGCGATATAAGTCCAAAAGGGTAGAATTCAATCGATTTACCCGGGTATATCCAACTAATCAGTAAATTACCGGATAGGCCAAACAGGAATGTCAAAATAGTACCATACATGAGCAGAAAAAGGAACGAAGTCCCTAAAAATTTTTCCTCGTCCAGCTTGCTATTCCGATAATGTATATAGGTGTTACCAAGAAAGCTTTCGGCCGAAAAGGAAAATAGAATCCGGGCTAACTCACTTAATATAATGAATATTGCCAAAAGACCGAAATCGTCGGTGCTGAGTAAATTTTTGTTACCATAAAATGGCAATAACACTATACTCGAAGCAAAAGGTAATGCTCCAATTACCGTGTATGTAAGGGATGATTTTATGAATGATTTAGTTATCAATTTTTCCTTTCAAATTCCTCAATTGTTTTCATAAATTTACTCATTCTTTGAGTTATGTTGAAATTATTCTTTATTTGAGCGTATGCAAGTTGACGTAATGTTGCTTTTTGTTCAGGTGTTAAGTTTAATGATGCTTTAATGGCATTGGAGAGTTCTATCCGATTCCTATTTTGAATGGTAAAGCCAATGTTTTGTGCAATCGTAGGCATTGCTCCCACTGGTGATATTATAGGAATACAACCAAACGACATCGCTTCGCATAAAGCATTTGGAAAACCTTCGGAGATAGAAATATTAATAA
This sequence comes from Bacteroidales bacterium UBA4073, assembly GCA_002383425.1. Classification (GTDB taxonomy): domain Bacteria; phylum Bacteroidota; class Bacteroidia; order Bacteroidales; family Tenuifilaceae; genus Tenuifilum. The sequence continues at coordinate 9,051 of DFYV01000130.1, forward strand.
CAAATTCTGATTGGATGTATTTTATGTTTAGTTCATTATGTGGCATGTGTTCGTGCAATGTAACATTAGAGGGTATTTTAATTTGATTTTTGAATTTTTTATTAAAACCAATAATTGTAAAATTTGCTTCAGGAATTTCCCATGCGCTTTCAAGTATCAGATCAATACCTTTTAATATCATTCGAACATTGTTATTAACAAATGCTACCGTTATGAAACTATTTGGAATGCGCTTAGATAATTCAATTTCTTTCTGAGTAACAATAGGTTCATAACCATTGAATATTGTTCTAACAGGTGTTTTAATTGATTTGAAATGATTTTTAATACCCTGTTTACTATGATCAAAATATGAATTTGTAAAATCAATTAACGATTCATGAACTGGTAATAAGCACGTTGCGTGCTTTATTGATATATATATTGCACTTTTTAGAAGCGGTTTTCGTAAACTACCATAATTAAAGGTTGGATACGATACGCAATCGGTTCCTCCAAGTATTATAAATACATTTTTTTTAAAAAACTTTCCAAACAATACAGGCAGAACTGACCAGTAACCGGCAAACATTACAATTATTGTATCAATTTTTTTAATTCGTAATGCGATGTGAATGAATTGCTTAATAATATTAAGAGGTAAATTTATTTGATTCCATTCGTAATTCAAAGTACCTACATTATATTTCAGCGATAGTAATGAAATGTCTTTACGAACAAAGGTCGGATTGCCGGATGATATGTAAAGAATGTTCATTTTAAAATGATGAAAATATCCTTAGCAATAATTTTTTTAAAATTCGTTTGGGAAGAAAAATGGTTTTATCATAACTTGAATTAATATCTATTGAAAAAGGGCTTATCCAGTAATAGGTGTAGTCGGGTGTTCGGTAAAATACACTATAGTCTTTTTTTTCATCAATTATAAATTGATTAGTTTGTAAAAATTGATATAGGGTATTGGGGTATATAGATTGATCAACAATTTGAAGACTTTCGGGGTTAGTTCTTTTAATGTGTTTAATTAGGTTTGGATGTGGTATGTTGATAAAAATTTTAGTATCGTTTTTACTAACTCGATTTAAATTTGTGAATAATATATCGTATTGTTCAGTAGGAATGTGCTCAATTACATCGGCCAGTACAATAAAATCAAACTTTTCATTTATTTCAAGATTTCTCGAAGCATCGGCTTCCATGAATTTTACTCTATTCGATTTTATCCGTTTTCTTGCGATTTCAATATTTCTTGGGCTAATATCAAAAGCAATTATTTCAGCCTTTGGAGCAAGACGTTGTATGAGTTCGGTAAGCGTTCCAATTCCACATCCTATTTCAAGAATTTTATGAGAATTACCTATTCCTTTTTGCCTTAGGTGTTTAGCTATTGTGTAATGTCGAAGGTTTTTACCAGTTTTAATTTGTTTATCCGAAAAATTGTCGTAAAAACTGACAATAGTATTTTGATATTTCATAAGTTTTGTTTTATCCATACACCTCTCTCTTTGCTGCCTTTAGCGTATTCTTGAGCAACGATACAATTGTTAGTGGCCCAACTCCTCCGGGGACAGGGGTTATGTAGCTGCATTTAGGGGCTACCTCATCAAATTTGACATCGCCAAGGAGCTTCCAGCCCGATTTGGTACCTGGTGCTTCAACGCGTGTTATTCCCACATCAATTACTACTGCACCCGGTTTTACCATATCGGCGGTTATAAGTTCAGCTTTGCCTAAGGCAACAATCAGAATATCGGCCCCAAGGGTGTATTCCTTGATGTTTGGCGTGCGGCTATGGCAAAGAGTTACGGTACAGTCGCCCGGATAGCCTTTCTGCGAGAGCAGGTTGGCTATAGGCCGGCCTACAATGTTGCTCCGCCCAAGCACCACGCAATGTTTCCCTTCGGTGGGAATCTTATAGCGACGCAGTAACTCCACGATTCCTTCGGGGGTGGCCGATACGTATGCAGGTAGCCCAATATTCATACGGCCAACATTCACGGGGTGAAACCCGTCCACATCCTTACGGGGATCGATAGCTTCAATTACCTTTTGTTCGTCGATATGTTTTGGAAGGGGCATTTGAACAATAAATCCGTCGACATCGGGATCGTTATTTAACTTTTGTATTTCATGGAGCAGCTGAGTTTCGGTAATGGAATCCTCGAATCGTAACACCTGCGATTTGAAGCCTACCTGAGCACAGGCCTTTTCCTTATGGCCAACATAGGTTTCGCTTGCCCCATCATGGCCTACAAGTATAGCTACCAGATGTGGTATTTTACCACCTTTGCCTTTTATTGCTTCCACTTTGGCTGCAATTTCTGCTTTAATTTCATCGGCAATTCGTTTCCCGTCAAGTAGTTCCATTTATTAAAGTTAAAAGTTTCAAATTTCAGATTTCAGATTCAAAATTCAAGATTTAAAATCATGTTAAAAGTTAAAAGTTAAAGGTTTTAAATTCCAGATTCAAAATTCAAGATTTAAGATTAAAGGTTCATGGTTCAAGGTTCAAAGTTCAAGGTTCAAGGTTCAAAGTTCAAAGTTTAAGGTTTAAAATCATGTTAAAAGTTAAAAGTTAAAAGTCAAAAGTAAAAAGTAAAATTAGTAATTCGTAATTCGTAATTTGAAATTCAAAAGATATCAACCATCAACCATCAACCATCAACTATTTTTCCGAACAACGAACAACGAACAACCATCAACTTCTATGCGGCATTTGGCTCATCATCCTGGCAAGATTTTTATTGCCTCCTCCCGATACCGTTTTCATGAGCTTTCGCATGTCTTCAAATTGTTTGAGCAGCCGGTTTACCTCAGCGATTGATGTACCACTGCCTTCGGCAATGCGTTTACGGCGACTACCGTTCATAAGTGATGGGTCCTGGCGTTCTTCAGGGGTCATCGATTTTATTATGGCTTCAATGCTTTTAAAGGCATTATCATCAATATCGATATCCTTAAGGGCTTTTCCAACCCCAGGAATCATTCCTGCCAAATCCTTGAGGTTACCCATCTTCTTAATTTGATTTATTTGGTCAAGAAAATCGTTAAAGTTAAACTGATTCTTAGCTATTTTCTTTTGAAGGATTTTGGCTTGCTCGGCATCGTATTGTTCCTGGGCCTTTTCAACTAACGAAACAATGTCGCCCATGCCTAAGATTCGGTTAGCCATACGGTCGGGGTGGAAGATATCCAGGGCATCGGGTTTTTCGCCTGCGCTCACAAACTTTATTGGTTTGTTAACCACGGAGCGAATCGATAATGCTGCACCGCCACGGGTATCGCCATCGAGCTTGGTTAGCACAACACCATCGAAGTTTAGCCTATCGTTAAACTCTTTTGCCGTGTTTACAGCATCCTGCCCGGTCATGGAATCAACAACGAAAAGTATTTCGTGGGGTGTAACAGCCTTTTTAATGGCTTCAACCTCCTCCATCATCTTTTCGTCGATGGCCAGTCGCCCAGCCGTGTCGATTATTACAACATTTTGGCCATTGTTTTTTGCTTGTTTTACAGCCTCTTTAGCTATTCCAATGGGATTATTACTTCCGGGAATGGTGAATACCGGAACATTGATTTGTTGCCCTAAAATCTTAAGCTGTTCAATGGCAGCAGGTCGGTAAACGTCGCCGGCTACCAGAAGTGGACTTTTGCCTTTTTTATTTCGGAGATGGTTGGCAAGTTTAGCCGAAAAGGTTGTTTTACCCGAACCCTGTAACCCTGCAATCAGAATAACGGTTGGATTTCCGGCAAGGGTGATATCGGCTGCTTCCCCTCCCATTAAGGTAACAAGCTCATCGTGAACCACCTTTACCATTAATTGTCCGGGGTTAATGGCCTTTAGTACGTTCATACCGATAGCCTTTTGCTTAACCTCATCGGTAAAGGTTTTGGCAACCTTGTAGTTCACGTCAGCCTCAATAAGGGCCTTGCGGATTTCCTTAATGGTTTCGGCAACATTAATTTCGGTGATTTTGCCTTCACCTTTTAGTATTTTAAAAGAGCGTTCAAGCCTTTCGGTTAAATTTTCAAACATTTTATTCCCGTTTTATTTCTTACTTATTGCAATGCAAACTTAATAAAAATATAGGTTTAAGATGTTAGTCGAACGAAAAGGAAAGAATAGCTGCCACATCGAACGACCAATTGGTTCTATTGCCATTGGCAAAGGGATCGGATGAAACGTAATAAAAATTTTTGCTGGGAATGTAGCTTAGCCCGAAATTACCTCCCATGTTAAATCGCCATATCTGAAAGGTAAGCCTGAGTCTTGCATCGGCCGACAGGTAGTATCTATTATTTAACTTGTAGCTGTTGTTGGTAACAGAGCCCGGATCTTCTTGAAAATAACCAAATGAAGGTCCAATGTTGTATTCAATCCGGTTTGGAATAAGATATGTCAAAATTCCAACTAGTAAATCACCAAACGATTCAACGATAATTTCTTCATTATTTTGTCTCGACTTAGTTCTAAAGGCATAGTAAATGGGTAAGGAGTAACCTTTATGGACGCCCTCGAATTCACTGTAATGAGTAAAACCTGTTCGAATACCATTTCTCAGGTCGTAAAAGTATGCTACGCTTACTGATTTGGAAAACGAGTAATTTCCGCTAACCCCTTGTTTCCCGAGCATGGCTTTGGATCCAAACTCTGCTCCAACTTCTTTTGCCGGTTCAAACTCCTGTGCAGTAATCTCCGTGTAAACTAAAGAAAATGTGATAGTTAATATATAATATAAATGTTTCATGGAATTAAAATTAACAATGCAAGAATTTTACATCCTATCAGGAACATCAATACCTAACAGCCACATGGCTCGTTTAATTACACTGGCAACCTGCTCCGAAAGGGTAAGCCTGAGTAATCGAACTCCTTCGTTTGATTCCTTGAGTATGGTATAATCATGGTAAAACTGGTTATATTCCTTAGCCAGCTCATAAACGTAGTTTGCTATGAGTGATGGATTATGGTTATCGGCGGCGCTCTGGATTATTTCAGGGAATTGATTAACCAGTAGGATTATATCGAGTTCCTTAGAATTGCTGATATAATCGGGTTTAACAAAGCCTGTAATTGGGATACCAGCGTCGATGGCTTTTGATAAAACCGACTTGATTCGGGCATGGGTGTACTGTATGAATGGCCCTGTATTACCGTTAAAGTCAATCGATTCCTTTGGGTTGAAGGTCATGTTCTTTTTGGGATCAACCTTCAGGATGAAGTACTTGAGTGCGGCTAAACCAACCATTCTGATTACCTCTGCAGCCACTCCGTGTTCAACATCGTTGAGTTTCCCCAGCTCTTCGGACATGTGACGGGCTGTATCAATCATCTCCTCAACCAAATCATCAGCATCGACCACTGTGCCTTCACGCGATTTCATTTTGCCTTCGGGCAGTTGAACCATACCATACGATAAATGGAGTAGGGCATCGCTCCAGCGGTATCCCAATTTCTTCAATATCAACTTTAGAACCTGAAAGTGGTATTCTTGCTCGTTCCCTACAACGTAAATGTGCTCATCGAACCTGTACTCGTTGTACCGTTGAATGGCGGTGCCAATATCCTGGGTAATATACACCGAAGTGCCATCGCCTCGTAGTAGGAGTTTGTGGTCTAATCCGTCAGCTGAAAGGTCGATCCAAACAGAACCATCTTCTTTTTTGAAAAAAATACCCTTGTTCAATCCATCCTGTACCACTGATTTGCCTAAAAGGTAGGTTTCGGATTCGTAGTAAACCTTGTCGAATGTAATTCCCAAATCGGCATAGGTTTTATCGAAACCCTGGTAAACCCAGCCGTTCATTGTTTTCCAGAGTTCAATGACCTTGGGGTCTTTGGCCTCCCAGCGTCGAAGCATTTCCTGTGCTTCCAGAATTATTGGGGCTTTTACTTTAGCTTCATCCTCAGGTATTCCTTGAGCTTTTAGCTCTTCCACCTGGACCTTGTATTCCTTTTCGAATTTTACGTAGTAATCGCCCACAAGGTGGTCGCCTTTTTTTCCTGATGATTCAGGGGTTTCGCCATTCCCGAATTTTTGCCAGGCAAGCATCGATTTGCAGATGTGAATTCCCCTGTCGTTTACAAGGTTAACCTTTACCACTCGTTTTCCGGCTTTTTCCATAATTCGGGAAATGGACATCCCGAGCAGGTTATTCCTGATATGCCCTAAATGTAAAGGTTTATTTGTGTTAGGTGAAGAAAACTCAACAACAGTTGGTTTTTCGGAATGGGCCTCTTTAAAACCAAAATTTGGGGATTGGGCAATGGCGTTAAGAGTATTTGCCCAGTACAATTTAGAAAGGGTAATGTTCAGGAAACCTTTAATCACATTATATTTTTCAATTTGATTATCCAGAGCGATCATTTTTTCGCCAATCTCCCTGCAAGTTTCCTCGGGTGTTTTACGCGAAATCTTTAGCAGCGGAAAGGCGACCATCGTATAGTCGCCTTCAAATTCTTTTTTGGTTTTTTGGATCTGGATTAAACCATCGGCAATTGGTTGGTTATACAATTTTTCTGCTGCCGATTTTGCCAATTCCTGGATAAACTTCTCTGCTGTCATTGTTCGATTTGTTCAGTAACTATAAGTGAGCCGGGTATAAAAAGTATAAAGTCTGTAAAGTTTATAAAGTTCATAAAGTTTTGATTAGGCCTGAGAGTATTTTGGAAATTTCTTCTGATAGCTGATTAAGTAAATCAAAATCGTTTTCTGTGATTTTGTTCAAATCTTTGGCTAAATAGAGCATAGAGCGAACCTCACCGCATGAACCTTTAGCTATGTACAGAAATTGTTTGAATTCATTATTGCTTTTGCGTTCAAAACCTTCGGCAATATTGTTCATTACAGAAACCGAAGACCGTTGTATCTGTTTTTTAAAACCAAAATCTTTACTTTCTTTAAACAATTTATATATTTGAACTGTAAGTTCTTTTGACTTTTGCCAGGCAATAATATCCTCAAATCTCTCTATTTTCATACTTTTACTTTACGAACTTTACAAACTTTATGAACTTTTTAGACTGAACTCATAGGTTTTTGCCATGACAATTCTTATACTTTTTACCGCTACCGCATGGACATGGATCGTTGCGTCCAATTTTTACATCAACCTTAATGGGTTGCCGACTCTGTTCTTGCGTGTTGGCTCCTGGCTGAAGTTCATCGGTACGGCTGGTTTGATACTGGCTCATGTCGGTGCGACGGTGTTGGCGAGCCTCTTGAACCTGACTGGGGTCGCGAAGCGGAATAAATGCTTTTACAAGTATGGCAACAATATCGCGGTTAAGATTCTCTATCATAGTACGAAACAAGTCGAAAGCTTCCAGCTTATAGATGAGTAAGGGGTCTTTCTGTTCGTAAACGGCATTCTGAACGCTCTGTTTCAGGTCGTCCATTTCGCGTAGATGCTCTTTCCAGAATTCATCAATGGTAAAGAGGATAATATTTTTTGTAAAAGAACGAATGAGCTCCTTACCACCGGTTTCGTATGCTTTTTTAAGATTGGTTACGGTTTGGTAAACCTTCTGACCATCGGATATTGGGACTACAATGTTCTCGTAAACAGCCGATTGTTTTTCGTAAACCTCTTTAATAACGGGATAGGCCTGGCGGGCTATGTCATGAGCTTTGCGGTCGTACGATTGGATGGCAACTTTATATAACCGATGAGCAATCTCCGAGGTTTTAAGCTCACTGTATTCATCTTCGGTAATTGGCACATCAAGGGAGAACTGCTTGATTATCTCCAGTTTAAAATCCTCGAAGTCGTAATTGCCATGGTATTCGTTTACGATAGCCTCGCAAACATCAAAGAACATGTTAGATATATCCACATCGAGCCTTTCGCCAAATAGAGCATTGCGGCGGCGCTTGTAGATAACCTCGCGTTGGGCGTTCATTACATCGTCGTACTCAAGCAGGCGCTTACGAATACCAAAGTTATTTTCCTCAACCTTTTTCTGGGCGCGTTCAATGGATCTTGAGACCATTGAGTGTTGTATTACGTCGCCTTCCTTATGCCCCATGGCATCCATAACCCTGGCAATACGGTCGGAACCAAATAGACGCATCAGGTCATCCTCAAGCGAAACGTAGAATTGGGATGTTCCAGGGTCGCCTTGTCGGCCAGAACGACCGCGTAGCTGACGATCGACACGGCGTGACTCGTGACGTTCGGTGCCAATTATTGCCAAACCTCCCGCTGCCCGCGATTCAGGGGTTAGCTTTATATCGGTACCACGACCAGCCATATTTGTGGCTATGGTTACTGTTTTAGGAATACCAGCATGTGCAACAATCTCGGCTTCACGTTGGTGCTGCTTGGCGTTTAGTACGTTGTGCTGAATGCCTTTGAGCTTAAGCATTCGGCTTAGCAGCTCTGACACCTCAACCGAGGTAGTACCAACCAAAACTGGTCGATTGGCATCGCGTAACCTCACTATTTCCTCAGTAACTGCGTTATACTTTTCACGTTTGGTTTTATATACCAAATCGTCCATATCCTTACGGATAACAGGTTGATTGGTTGGTATAACGATTACGTCGAGCTTATAGATACTCCAGAACTCACCAGCTTCCGTTTCGGCCGTACCTGTCATACCTGCAAGTTTATGGTACATACGGAAGTAGTTTTGAAGGGTAATGGTAGCAAAGGTTTGGGTTGCTGCCTCTACCTTCACCCGTTCTTTTGCTTCGATGGCCTGGTGTAATCCATCGGAGTACCTGCGGCCTTCGAGAATACGTCCGGTTTGCTCATCAACAATCTTAACCTTGTTGTCCATTACTACATATTCCACATCTTTCTCGAACATGGTGTAGGCCTTTAGGAGTTGATGAACGGTATGGACGCGTTCCGATTTTACGGCATAGTCCCTAAGTAGCTCATCTTTTTTGGCCAACTTTTCACCTTGCGTAATGGACATTTTTTCAATCTCAGCAATCTCACTGCCAATATCGGGCAAAACAAAAAACCTGGAATCTTCGGATGAACTGGTCATGAGATCTATACCCTTATCGGTTAGCTCAACAGAGTTTTGCTTTTCATCTACAACAAAGTACAGATCATCGGTAATAATATGCATGTTGCGGTTGTTGTCCTGCATGTAAAAGTTTTCGGTCTTGAGCAACAATGCTTTATTTCCCTGTTCACTTAGAAATTTAATAAGGGGTTTGTATTTAGGCCAGCCCTTATGAGCTCGTAAAAGTAATTTTCCTCCCTCTTCGGTTTTGCCTTCGGATATTAGTTTGCGGGCGTCGGTCAGAAGTTGTGTTATGAGGGCTCGTTGAGCGTTAACCAGCTTTTCAACCTTGGGTTTATATTCATCAAACATTTGGTCATCACCCTTGGGTACTGGCCCTGAAATGATAAGTGGTGTTCTTGCATCGTCAATTAAAACCGAATCGACCTCATCCACTATGGCATAGTGGTGCTTACGTTGAACAAGGTCGTCGGGGGCAATGGACATGTTATCGCGCAGGTAATCAAATCCAAACTCATTGTTAGTGCCATAGGTGATGTCGCAGTTGTAAGCCCTTCGACGGGCTTCAGAGTTAGGTTGATGTTTATCGATGCAATCGACCGACAGGCCATGAAATTCGTAAATTGGTCCCATCCATTCGGAGTCGCGGCGTGCCAGGTAATCGTTTACGGTTACCAAATGTACTCCTCTGCCTGCCAGGGCATTAAGGAATATGGGCAATGTGGCCACAAGGGTTTTTCCTTCGCCAGTGGCCATTTCAGCAATTTTTCCATGGTGCAGTACAACACCCCCAATGAGCTGAACATCGTAATGAACCATATCCCAAACAATCTCGTTTCCTCCGGCCATCCAGCGGTTTCTGTAGATGGCTTTATCACCCTGAATGGTCACAAAATCTTTACGCGTAGCAAGGTCACGGTCAAACTGCGAGGCAGTTACCTCTATGGTTTCATTCTCTTTAAATCTTCGGGCTGTTTCTTTAACAATGGAAAAGGCATCGGGTAATATCTGATTGAGGATTTCCTCTATTTTATCGTCGATCTGCTTGTTTATGCGCTCAACTTCCTTGTAGATTTTTTCCTTTTCTTCATAGTCGATTTCTTCCGATTCCATCTGCACTTTTAGCTGCTCAATCATGGCTTCGTCGTCGGCAATGTAGTTGCGTACAACCTGACGTAACCGAGCCGATTCTTCCCTCAGCTGGTCATTGGTTAGAGTAGTATATTTGGGGTATGCCTCCCTGATTTTGTTTACTATTGGCATCAGCTCGCGCAAATCACGATCCGATTTGGTACCAAAAAATTTGGTTAAAATGTTATTTAAAGCCATTTTGTAACTATTTTTAAACTTTTTGAAGTTTACAAATTTACTTGATTTTTTTTATAACTGTTCTAAACCGATGGATTAGAATTTGAAGCAGCTATGTAATAATTTGTTAATTTACTAATGTTTCGTACTAAATTCTTATGGATTAAGATGTTAAAATACANNATCTAAATCGCTGAATATAACCACAAAAAACACGAAGTAAGCACAAAGTTTCACAAAGTCTTAAATATACAATGGAGTTATCAATCGCTTGATAATGAATTATATGACAATTTCAACCCATTTGTAAATATTTGATTTATAGAATAATATTGATACATGCGAAACATTAGTTAATTTATTTAAATATCTGCTGAAGTAACGTACTTTTAATTATTATGAAGCGGATTATGTGTTGATTTGGCCATTATAATGTTCAATTCGTACTGTTGTTAATACGATATTCTATATTAGGCATCAAAAAAGGGCAAGATGCCCTTTTTAAGTGTTTTTCAAAGTGGACTTCTACCTATTTTTTTGTAGAGTCAGTAAAAGTGCGTTGTTTTAACTCGCGGTTGAGCATGAATAATCCATTACCATTACCGTTTATTAACTTTAAGGTGTCAATTATTTCCTGGGCATTGGCTTCTTCCTCAACCTGTTCGTCCACAAACCATTGTAACATGCCCTTAGCTGCATGATCTTTCTCTTCAATGGCAATTTCCATCAGGTTGTTAATCAGTCGGGTAACCTCTTTTTCGTGTTTAAGGGTTTCTTCAAAAGCATTCAAGGGCGAATCCCATTTGGTGGGAACTTCCTTAATTGGTTTAAGTTCGGGTTTGCAACCACGTTCAATAAGGTAATCGAAGAATTTTATGGCATGGCTCAGCTCCTCCTGCCATTGAACCTTAAACCAGCTGGCAAAACCTCCCAAGCCTTGAGTCCCAAAGTGGGCCGACATCGAAAGGTAAAGGTATGCCGACCAGATTTCGGCATTTATTTGCTCGTTAATGGCCTGTTCCAAACGTTTATTCATAACTTTTAGTTTTAAGGTTTATTTCAAACTTACTTAATCTTTGATTGAATAACAATTAGTCGATGTCAAGGTTCAATCGTTGCTTAAAACGAATCAGGGCAGGGTTTCGCTCTGCCATAAAACGGAATTTGTCGTCGGGGGTATAGAGTCTGGGCTTGCCGTTATCGTCGATGTTATCAACAATTTCTTCGACTATATCAATATTTAAAATTGAAAGGCTCTTTTTCAGATGGGTTAATAAATCCTTTTTAATTTCGTTGAAAAGATCAATTTGTAGTTGTCCTTCAAACTGAATTACAATGGCATTATTGTCTTTAAGAATGGGCTTGTAAAGTTGCATCAGGCTAAAATGGGCTGGCCTATCCTTTTGGATTTGTTCAGCAAAACTTATCCAGGCCTTGAGCACTTCATCCTGCGATACTGCATTCTCTTCGGAATTACCAAGAATATTATTTTCAGGTTGATTTAGTTCAGTTTTGGAATCGTCAGGTTTTTGACCGTCCTCTTTTTGCGATGAACCGCTAAGAGCATTTTTAATGGATGTTGTGTGAATTGAAGTTTTTAGTGGAGGTTGATTAGTTTTTGCCGATTGTATAGGCTTGGCTGTTAATGCCTGTGGTTGGGTGTAGGTAGTATTACTGGAGTCCTCTACCTGGCTGTCGTCAGATTTTTTTTTTTGATTAAGCCCACAAAGCTTAATAAGCATCAGCTCAACATGAAGTCGATGGTTAGGGCTTTGTCTGAATGCCACATCAAACTGGTTTGTTACCTGAAGGGCTTCAATCAGGAAAGGGGGTGGGCAGGCAGCAGCCATTTCCTTGTATCGTTGAGCAATAGCAGCCCCAACTTCAAGTAGGGGTATGGTTTTGGGATCGTGGCACACCAGTATGTTTCGCAGGTGCATGCTTAACCCTGTAATAAACTGTTGGGCATCGAAGCCTTTTGAAAGTAGCTCATCGAGTACTTGTAACGAGTCGGCATAATCGCCATTAAGGAAATCTTCAGTTAAACGAAAGTAGTACTGGTAATCGAGAACGTTAAGGTTCTCAATTACATTCTGGTAGGTGATGTGATTGTTGCTAAAGCTAACCACCTGGTCGAAAATGGAAAGCGCATCGCGCATGGCGCCATCAGCTTTTTGGGCAATGATGTTAAGCGCTTCAACCTCGTAATCGATGCCTTCGGTTTTTGCAATGTATTCAAGGTAGTTAACGATATCCTCAACGCGAATGCGGTTAAAATCGAAAATTTGACATCGTGAAAGTATGGTGGGTAAAATTTTGTGTTTTTCAGTTGTTGCCAAAATGAAAATGGCATGGGCAGGGGGTTCTTCAAGGGTTTTAAGGAAGGCATTGAACGCACTTTGCGATAGCATGTGAACCTCATCAATGATATAAACACTATACTTGCCAATTTGGGGCGGTATGCGTACCTGTTCAATGAGCTTTCGGATGTCCTCAACCGAGTTATTCGATGCAGCATCGAGCTCATGTATGTTGTATGACCGGTTGGTGTTGAACGATTTGCAACTTTCACACTCGTTGCATGCTTCCAATTCTGGGGTGAGGTTTTGGCAGTTAATGGTTTTGGCAAAAATACGGGCACAGGTTGTTTTACCAACCCCTCGGGGACCACAAAAGAGGTAAGCTTGCGCTAACTGCTTCCGCTGAATGGCATTCTTAAGAGTTGTGGTTATTGATGCTTGTCCAACTACGCTTTTGAACGTCGCAGGGCGGTACTTTCGGGCCGATACAACAAAATTCTCCATTTTTGCAAAGTTTCAAAAACAAAAATAGAAAATTACCCCAACCAACCACAGAAAATGAATTGTTAAAATTTGCAATGTGCAGGTAATGAGTTATTTAATTTATTAACAGGTTTTGTTGATTAAAAGGAGATACCATAGATTCAGAGATCCTGACTTAATAGCAAATTAAAATGTCGCAAGTTTACATATAATTAGTTAATAAACAGGGGAAAAAATTCTAAATTCTAATTTCTAAATACTANNGAAATTGTTTAGGATTTAGTGCTTTGGATTTAGGATTTTTAGACAAAAATGCGTCAATTTATTTTACGATTAAAATTTTGTAAAATATTGATTATCAAGTATGGGTCAGGAGTTCTGAGATTTAACAGGATTAAGTCGGTTAAATTTTAGATGAGTCCAGTCTAAAAAGCAAAATTCTATTTAAAAATGATACTTCTCGTAAAAATGTCAGAACCATAAAGTGTTAATATTCAGTTATTTATAAACATACATCACGTTTCACGTTTCACGTTTCACGCCTTATGTTTCTTTCGACCATAGACTTTTTAGACCGGCCTCATTTATTTCTCATTTAAACCTTAAACCTCCCCATCGTGCCTTCGTGCTATCGTACCTTCGCGCTATCGTGCCTTCGTGCTATCGTGCTATCGTACCTTCCGGAGCATACTCATAGAATTTTGTTCCTGTATGTTTGAATAATCTACAACTTATCCCTTACTCCTTAACCCTTTAATTGTGAATCATAAGTACAGCTATTTCAGGCCTGCTGCCTAACCTTACCCTTGGCCCCCATGTGCCGTATCCAGGCGATACGTAAATGTGAGCCTTCCCTTTTTTCTTATAACCCATGCTTACCTCATACATAGCTTTAGTGATGTAATTTAGTGGCCAAAGCTGCCCGTGGTGGGTATGCCCTGAAAGTTGCATATCAACACCAGCTTCAACCGCTTCGTTAAGATTAATGGGTTGATGGTCCATTACAAGAATAAATCTTTCTTTATCGATATTTTCAATAAGTTCAGGCAAGGACTTACGGATTTGCCCACGTGCATAGTTGCTTTGACGATCGTAGCGTCCTACTATATTAATATTTGCAACAGTAATGGCAGTATCGTTTAACACTTTTACATTATGTTTTTGAAGGTAATCAATTTTATCCTGGTACTTGCCAAAAAATTCATGGTTACCCGTTACTGCATAAACCCCGTATTTTGATTTTATGTGTTCAAACATTTTGCCCATTTGTCCATTTACTACTGGTGCAATATCCTCATCGAAGATATCGCCCACTAAAACTACCAAATCGACATTCTGCGAATTGATTCTTTCAGTTAGTCTGGATATATCTTTTTTCCCAATAATTGTACCTAAGTGTATATCGGAAACCATGGCTATTTTTAAGCCTCCTGCCGGAATGGGTTTACTGGTTTTAATATCAATTAGGTTGATCTTTGGGTTTATCGCGTTTAGGTAACCCACAAGTACTGCTACAAATGCGACAGAATACACTATTCCAGTTAGGATTTGACGTAACTCAACATCTTTTTTTATATCGATATTAAAAATCCAGCTTACAAGCGGTGCAGATAGCTGGAATAGTAGGAACAGTAATGTTAGGTATAGCATAAAAGCAAGCCACATTGAACCTGTTTTTACAAGGAAAACAGGAATTTGGCCGCCAATAAGCGCCTCAATGGTTCGACCAAAAGGGTAGGAAAGAACCATGATCCAAAAAAGAAACTTTAGCCATGTCCCAATTGTTGGAAGGCTAAATAATGGACGGGTTTGGTAGTATAGGAATAGGTTAACAAGGGTGTAAACGCCCAACACTACTGATAGGAAAATTACTAATTGATGAATTTTCATGTTTTTGTTTTTTGAGGAAACAAAAATAGCATTCAAAAGTTTGCTTTTAAAAAAAAATCTCGGTAAAAACCGAGATTTAAACAAGTATGTTGGATAAGTTAAGCCAATTTTACGTCTACTGCATTCAGCCCTTTTCTTCCTTGTTCAAGAGTGAAAGTAACCTCATCGTTTTCGGCAATTTGATCTTTTAATCCAGTGGCATGTACAAAATACTCTTCACTTGTTTCTGAATCTTTAATAAATCCAAAACCTTTTGATTCATTAAAGAATTTTACTGTTCCTTTGTTCATTTTATTGTTTTTTAATTCGGGTGCAAGTAACTCATAATATTTGGTATATACAACATTAATTTCGATTTATTTCATTATTTTTCTTAACATCTTGATATCCATGACTATATGTATCGTTAAATTTAGTTAATGTTCTTTTTTGAAAAACATCACCCCTTGCTCGACGTAGAAGTGGGCCTTTGGATTTGTGTTTAGGGTAACTACGTCGTGGCTAAAAGATACCTTGCGACGGTCTTTCCGCAAGGCAAAGCTTGTCGTTTGTTTGCAATAGGTGGCTAATTACTTTTTTTAAGTAGGATGTAACTGTAAACTTCACCGACCGAGAGAAACCCTGCATGTTGGGTTAAGTGATCCGGGCGGGATTCGAACCCACGACCCACAGCTTAGAAGGCTGTTGCTCTATCCAACTGAGCTACCGGACCGGCTTCGTTTATATTCGAAGCGCAAAATTAACTATTTGTTTCAAATATTAAAAACCCACTCTGCATTTTATTTACCCCATTGTTTTTCGCCTAATAAAAAATTTTCGATTTCAGCAGCAGTTGGTTTTATATTGTCATGTCTGTTTTTTAGGGTTTTTATAACTTGTGTAAACCTGATGTTCCGACTGGAAAGTAACACGAGTACATGATAAATTAAGTCGGCGGTTTCGTCAAGTAATCTTTCATCGGTTCCACTTTCAGCCTCAAGAGCAAGTTCCACGGCTTCTTCGCCTACTTTTTTAGCAATACGTTTCGATCCTAAGCCTAGAAGTTTTGCCGTGTAGCTATGCTCGTTGTTTTCATGCTTCCGGTTATCGATTACATTTTCAAGGTATTCGATAAAACCGAGGGAACCGTTATTCTGTTCGTTAAAGCATGTGTCGCTACCTGTATGGCAAACTGGACCATTAGGTATTACTTTTAGAAGTAACGTGTCGCCATCGCAGTCGGGAATTATATCAGTTACTTTTAAAAAATGACCCGAAGTTTCACCCTTTGTCCAAAGTTGTTTACGTGTCCGGCTATAAAATGTGACAAACCCTGTTTTGCGGGTTATCTCTAAAGCCTCACGGTTCATGAAACCTAACATAAGAACATGTTTGGTTGTTGCATCCTGAACAATTGCAGGAATTAGTCCATTGAGTTTCTGAAAATCTAATGAAGTCATATTATTTTTTTTTGTGTTAGTTACGTACATTTATCCCTTGTTCTAGTAAAAAGTTTTTAACGGCTGTTATAGTGTAGTTTTCAAAGTGAAATATTCCTGCAGCTAAGGCTGCATCAGCATTTCCTTTGGTAAAAATATCGGCAAAGTGTTGTGGAATTCCTGCACCGCCCGATGCTATTACTGGAATATTTAGGGTTTGTGAAACCCTAAGGGTTAAATCAGTGGCAAAACCTGATTTTGTTCCATCGGATGTATAGGAGGTTAGCAGAATCTCGCCTGCGCCCAATAATTCACATTTTTTTGCCCATGTTATCACACTAATTCCTGTTGTCATGGTTCCTGCATGGCTTAGCACTTCCCAACCATCCTGGGTGGCTTTAGCATCTATTGCCACAACCACGCATTGTGAACCAAATTTTTCTGATAGTTGCCTTATCAATTGTGGGTTCTGAATTGCTGCTGTATTGATAGATATTTTATCGGCACCTGTTTTAAGCAATTTTTCCGCTTGTTCTACCGATTTTACCCCTCCTCCAACAGTAAATGGGATGAAAATAGTTTTTGCCACATTCCGAACAACATCTATAAAGGTCTCACGATCCTCAAGTGTTGCGGAAATGTCAAGTAATACCAATTCATCAGCACCATCGGCATAGTACTTTGCCGCCAGTTTCACAGGATCGCCTGCATCGGTTAAATTATTGAAATTCAAACCTTTTACAGTACGTCCATTTTTAATGTCCAGGCATGGAATTATTCTTTTTGCAAGCATTTCAGTAATTCTTTAATGTTTAACCTATTTTCGTAATACGATTTACCAATTATTGCCCCATCAATACCTATTCGTTTAAGCTCCTCGATATGGTCAATGGAACTTATTCCGCCGCTCGTCCAAAGTGTAATATGCGGAAATTTTAGGCGAATTTGACTGTAAAGGGTAAAGGCAGGATTAGTTAAGGTTCCATCACGAGCAATATCGGTAATTGTGTAGTGTTTTATTTTGTACTGGTACAAATTTGAAATATGTTCGTCAACCTTCACTTTAGTCCCTGTTTGCCAACCGTTTGTTTTAACCATGTTATTCTCATAATCAATAGCAGCAATAATTAAGTTTTTATCCAATGAGTTGAGATAAGTATCATGGACGTTTAAATCCAAAAGTGCTGAGCCCAGATTTACTTTCCATGCGCCGGCATTAAGGGCATCAGTAATTGAACTTTTGCTACGTAAGCCACCTCCAAAATCTACCTTTAAGGTGGTGGATTTTACTATTTGTTCTAAAATTTTCAGGTTTTCCGGAACGCCATTTTTAGCGCCATCCAGGTCGATAAGATGTAGGTGGTCAAAGCCTAAATCGGCAAAAACTTTAGCCTGTTCTAAGGGGTTTAGGCTATACTCCTTAACTTTGGAAAAGTTACCTTGATATAGTCTAACACATTTTCCGTTTATAATGTCAATAGCAGGGATTAATAGCATAATTCAACAAAATTTTTAAGTAGTTTTAAACCGTTAACTCCACTTTTCTCAGGGTGAAATTGAACTCCCCAAAAGTTTTGGTACTGAATGGCAGCAGCAAATTCAACACCGTAATTGCACTGAGCAATTGAATACTTCACATGAGGAACATAGTAGCTGTGAACAAAGTAAAACCAATCATCTTTGTTAAGTCCTGAGAATAGCGGATTGTTGTTCATTTTAACTTTGTTCCACCCCATTTGAGGTACTTTAAGCAAAATGTTAAACCTTACCGTTTCAAAATTGCAAATGGATAAACAGTTCGTATTTCCTTCATCGCTTCTGACTCCTAAAAGTTGCATCCCCAAACAAATTCCAAGTAAAGGCAACTTGGTTTGCTTTATAGCTTCATCAAGTCCTGTACTTTGCAACCTAATCATAGCGTCACCGGCATGTCCGACTCCTGGAATAATTAGCTTGTCAACTAATGCAAGGTCGCTTGGAATATTTACAGAAACGCATTTCATCCCGATGCTTTCCATTGCATTTATCACCGAGGCCTGATTCCCTGCCCCGTATTGAACAACTCCAATAGTTACGTTTTTTGTCATATTTAATTATTTTAGAGCGTACCTTTTGTGCTTGGTATTTGACTACCTTCCTGTTTTATAGCCATGGCAATGCTACGGCCAAAGGCCTTGAATATCGCTTCTATCTTATGATGGTCATTTTCACCTTTAAAATCGATGTGTAGCGTAATTAGCGCTGAATATGCAATTGAATAAAAAAAATGTTTTACCATTTCGGTGGGCATTTGGCCAACATATTCGCGGGTGAACTTACCCTTGAATTTCAGAAACGGGCGACCGCTAAAATCAATTAGCACTCTAGCCTTGCTCTCATCCATGGGTAGTGCAAATCCATAGCGCATTATTCCTCTTTTAGTTCCAATGGCTTGCCTAATTGCTTGTCCTAAGGCTATGCCCACATCCTCAATGGTATGATGCTCGTCGACCTGTAAATCGCCTTGGCACGTGAGAGTTAAATCTACGCCTGAATGCCTAACAAATTGCTCAAGCATGTGATTGAAAAATGCAATGCCAGTATTAACCGCTGCAAGTCCATTACCATCAAGATTAAGGGCTAATTGAATCTCTGTTTCAGTGGTTTTCCGGTTTATATTAGCCTTGCGTTTCGGCTTCAGGTAGTTGTAAATCGCTTCCCATGAATATGCCGTGATAGTTCCATGTACGGTTGCTTTATTTCCAAAGCGAATGGCTTTACAACCAATGTTTTGGGCAAAGAATTCATCGGTTTCCCTATCGCCAATAACCCATGAGCTCGATATATCGAAATCGCTGTTTAAAAATTTCTTAACTAATCCTATGTTTGGCTTGCGTGTTAGTAGGTTATTTTCTGGCAAAGAACGATCTATTAGAATTTCGTCAAATTGAATACCTGCAGCGTACAAGGCTTTGAGTAAAAGATTGTGAGGACCCCAAAATTTTTCATCTGGAAAGTTTGGGCTTCCGAGCCCATCCTGATTGGTAACCATAACCAGATAGTAATCAAATTCCTTTTTAATTCTACTCAACCAGTACAGTACATCAGGAACAAAATCGAGTTTTTCGTAGCTGTCAATTTGTAAATCGGGAGGTTCATTAATAAGCGTTCCATCTCGATCAATAAATAGTATTGGTTTCATTCTATTTAAGGATTGTATTATACGTTTTTCACTGTTGTTTTCGTTATTCATTAATGAGTTAAATGATATGGTTTTACCCTTAAACAGCTTGAAGAGACTGGTTACCGGAGTTGTCATAATTTGAAAGTTTTAAGGGTTTCAATTAACTTTTGATTTTCCGAATGTGTACCAACTGTTATTCTCAAACAGTTATCGCATAGCGGTTCTTTGCTACGGTTTCGAACTACTATTCCACTCTTGAGTAGATGGTTGTAAATTGCTTTAGCATTTTTGGTTTTTACGAGCAAGAAATTAGAATCGGATGGATACACTTGTTCAATGGCTGTTATTTGTCCTAACTCTTTTCTTACATTCTCTCTTTCAGCAACAATTTTACTTATGAAAACATTAGCCGATGATTGATTTTTTAATGCTTTTTCAAGAGTATATAGCGATTTTACCCCAATGTTATAAGGGAATTTCACCTTGTTTAAAACCTGAATAATTTGCTGGTTAGCAATGGCAACTCCCACTCGTATTCCTGCTAATGCCCAAGCCTTGGAAAAGGTTTGTAAGACTATTAAGTTTGGGTATTTTGGCAGGAGGCTAATTGATGATGTTTTCCCGCTAAAATCGACATAGGCTTCATCAACCGCTACTATACCAGTAAAATTTGATACAATTTCTTCGATTGTTTCTAACTCCTGGCAGTTACCAGTTGGGTTATTGGGGCTACATATAAAAATTACTTTAACATCGGGTGTAATGTTTTTCTGAAATGACTTGGGATTGATGCTAAAATTATTGTTGAGTAAGAATGTTTTAACCCCAACGTTATTTATTGTTGCGCTAACAGAGTACATTCCGTAAGTGGGTACAAATATGCCGATGCTATCGTTAGATGGCTCGCAAAAACAACGAATTATAAGATCAACGGCTTCATCACTCCCATTACCAAGAAATATCTGCTCAGGGTTAACCTTCTTAATACTTGCAATCATTTTCTTAGCTTCATTTTGTAAAGGATCAGGATAGCGATTCACCTCTATGTCTTCTTCCCAAATATTATAGGGGTTTTCATTGGCATCAAGTAAAATAGAATTGAGTTCAGCATACTCATTTCTGGCCGCTGAGTATGGTTCTAAATTGGCTATATTTGGCCTAAGGAGGCTTAAGGTTTTATCAACTGTCATCATAGTTTGAAATTATTTATGGTTTTATCTAATCGAACTTGAATAGCATTGGCATGTGCTGTAAGTTTTTCGGCGTTTGCTAATGTGATAATATGGCTTCCCAGATTCATTAAACCGTGCGGTGTAATAGATTGGAAACTAATAGTTTTCATGAAGGAGAGTAAGTTTACTCCACTCCAGTTGCGGGAAAAACCGCTTGTTGGCAGTGTATGATTTGTTCCACTAGCATAATCGCCAGCCGATTCCGGAGCATAGTTTCCTAAGAAAACCGAACCTGCATTTTCAATGTATGGTTCCCATTTTTCAGGATATTTTACAGCCAGAATTAGATGCTCTGGTGCATATTGGTTACTTATATCTATTGCCCTTGCTAAATTTTCTACTTTTATAGCTAAACTTTTCTCAAGAGACTTTTTTGCAATCTGTTTTCTGGGTAATGCCTGAATCTGTTCGTTTAACTCATTAATTGTATGGGTGATAATGTTGTTGCTTGTGCTAATTAGTAGTGTTTGACTATCGATTCCGTGTTCTGCTTGAGAAAGTAGATCGGATGCTATAAACTGTGGTATGGCACTATCATCTGCTATGACAAGCAGTTCCGATGGTCCGGCAGGAATATCAATAGGAATTCCCAAGGCAGACAGTTGCATCTTGGCTGCCATAACGTATGCATTTCCAGGTCCAAATATCTTATCTACTTTGGGTATAGTTGTTGTTCCGAAGGCCATTGCCGCAATAGCTTGTGCACCACCAATTGTGAATACCTTAGCATTGACTAACTTACAGGCATATAGAATTGCCGGATTAACTGGTGGTGGAGTACATACAATCAGTTCCTGACATCCAGCTACTCTTGCCGGAATACCAAGCATTAGAACAGTGGAAATTAATGGCGCTGTTCCTCCTGGAATGTAAAGGCCAACTCGTTGTAATGGACGGTAAACAAGTTTACAGCTTACACCCGGCATGGTTTTCACTCTTACGTTTTTTACTTTTTGCGCATTGTGAAACTGAGCAATATTATTAGCAGCAATATGAATTGATTTCTTTAAACTATCGTCCACATAACCTTGACTATTTTCAATGGTAAGTGGGTCAACTTCAAATTCATTAATATTAACCCCATCAAATTTCCTGGTAAGAGTTTTAAGTGCTTCATCACCCCCAACCTTAACCATGTTGATGATTTCCTGAACGGTTTCGGTTATTTTTTTATCATCTTCAAATGGGCGTTTAAGAAGTTTTGTGTAGTTTATATCTTGATTATCAACAATAATTTTCATTTTGCCAGTCCTATTTAGATTACCATTTTTTCAATGGGAACTACCAGAATTCCCTCTGCACCCGCATCTTTTAGTTTTCCAATTACTTCCCAAAACTCGTTCTCGCTTATCACTGAGTGCAGCGAGTACCAATTATTAATGGCAAGAGGAAGAATAGTTGGGCTTTTCATTCCAGGTATAAGCTTGATGATTTCGTCTAACTTGTTTTTTGGTGCATTTAGTAGTATATACTTGTTGCGCTGCGCTTTTCGAACTGCCTCAATTCGGAATTCCAGCTTGCTGAGCAGCTCTTTTTTGTTGCCATCAAGCAATTTATTTGAAACAAGAACCGCTTCGCTCTTTAGAACTACATCAACCTCTTTAAGGTTGTTGCTGAGTAGAGTGCCACCGCTGCTAACAATCTCAAAAATGGCGTCGGCCATGCCTATGCCTGGAGTAATTTCCACTGAGCCACTGATGGTGTGAATTTCGGCTTTCAAACTATTTTCGTTCAGGAAACTTTTCAGAATTTTAGGGTACGAAGTGGCAATACGTTTGCCATTAAGCCATAGCCTTCCTGTATACTCCACATTGCGGGGCACTGCAACAGACAGACGGCAACGCGAAAATCCCAGCTGACGGACTATGGTAATATCCTTGTCCTTTTCCAGTACCTCGTTGTATCCCAATATTCCAATATCGGCAACGCCGTCGAATACGTACTGCGGGATATCGTCATCGCGAAGTTGCAGTACTTCCAATGGAAAGCCCTCTGCCAATGCCTTTAAATGGCCACTGCCATTGGAAATCTTTATTCCGCATAGGTTCAGTAGTTCAATTGTTCCCTGGTTTAGTCGGCCACTTTTTTGTATGGCCATTGTAAGTTTTGTGTTCATTTCAAATTTATTTAAGGTAGATTAGCAAAAGCAGAAAGGGCCTGCCTTTTGAATGGCAGACCCTTGAATTTTCTTGAAAAGTCTTTTATGGATTAGCTACGGTTATACCAAATGTCCATCTGCCATTCGCTCATGATGTGAACGGTGATGATGATGCAACATGGTATAACTGCTAGCCTTCATTTTGCGGAATTGTATGTTGCAAATAAAACAATAATTTTGTAAATAAACAAATTATGTAAATATTTTTTTTCTAATGCTTAACAACATATCACTTTTTTTGGCTTGATTAAAAATATCGATGTAATATTGCATTGTTATTGGTGCCCTATTGGGCTTAAAAGGGAACCCGGTGTAAATCCGGGGCTGTCCCCGCAGCTGTAAGCTCATTGAAATGCCTTTTACTCCCCTGCCACTGTCGGGCAATTATCCGATGGGAAGGCTGTAAAAGGTTGAGCAAGCCAGAAGACCTGCCAGTAAGTATTGTTTTTCGTAGCTTTCGGGTGAAAAGCGAAGAATAGAACACTACCTGTTGTCCTGTTCTATTTTCACTAAGTCCGAGCGTTACGAATGATTAAGAATGATAATCATTTGTAGCAATGTATTTTAGAATAGGTGTAGTTACTTTTTTTATTGCCATTGGTAGTAGTGCCACTACTTACGCACAAATGTGTCTTGATGATACCATTAGGGTTGATGAGGTGGCTATTTACTCAACCTACCGTCAGCTCCATTCTATTGGCACAAGTACCCTGAAAATTGATACTTTACAATTATTGACTTACAGGGGGCGAACTCTTTCTGAATTGCTTCAGGCTTCAGGGGTAAATGTTCGGTCGTATGGGGTAGGGGGGTTGGCTACTGTTGCTGTTAGGGGTGGAGGGTCATCGCATACGGCGGTGGTGTGGAATGGCATCAATCTGCAAAGCCCCATGAACGGAGGGGTTAACCTTTCGCAGCTGCCCGTTACGCTGTTTAACTCCGTATCGGTTCAGCATGGGGGTAATGGAACAATGTATGGAAGTGGTGCTGTTTCAGGTATAATTATTCTTGAAAACAGGGGGCTATTATCGAATCCTAACGGGATGAATGTGGGCGTGCTATACGGCGATGGGAACACAAGAGGAATTACTGCTATGGGGAAAATAGGTAACCCCAAGGTTGCTTTATCTCTTAAGTATAATGGCACTCTTGCCGATAACGATTTTGAGTTTATCAATATATATAGGTATGGTAACCCACGTGAACGAATCTCGAACGCACAGGCAAAACTTCATGGTTTACTTACCGATGCCACCATTCGTTTTGGGCAGAATACTCTTTGGACTCTTTCGGGATGGATCACCCACAATAACAAGAACATCCAAACCCTTATGAGTAGCGCTCAACCCTCGCAGGCAAACCAGCTTGATAATAATTTTGCTTTTTCTTCAAACCTATCTCACGATTTTAGGAATCTTTCGCTAAGGTTTCGTAACGCTTTCATTAAGGCCAACAATCATTTTGTTGATCCTGCTGCAGGTATTAACAGCCTGAATAGCTCCAAACAGCTGGTTAACGAGCTGGAAATTAAGAAACCTGTTACCAACTTTCAGGATGTGATAATTGGTGTGGGGTATTCCATGGATATGGCTTTATCTGATAGCTATACCGATAATGTCTATCGCAACAAGTTTTTGGCTTATGCTTCCATAGAAAATAATTTCTTCAGAAATAAACTTACCCTTGTTACCTCCATCCGCGATGAGCTTGTTGATGGTTCATTAATACCATTAGTCCTATCAGGGGGTTTAGAGTATAAAGTTCTTAACAATCTGATGATGAGAGCATCTGCAGCATCAAGTTATCGTTTACCTACGCTTAACGATTTATACTGGGCTACAACCTCATACGCTGCAGGAAATCCCAACCTGAAACCAGAGCACGGTTGGAATGCCGATTTTGGCCTTGATTTTAATCCTCGTGTTTACAGGTATCACTTTAAACTCTCAAGTTCTTACTTTTTTTCGGAACTAAACGATTGGATTGTATGGCTGCCCGATTCATACGACAGCTACCGGTGGAAACCCAATAATGTGAGCAGGGGAATATCGCAGGGAATTGAAACCTTTTTTACGGTTAACGCCATATTTGAAAATCTTACCATTAAGGCTGATATGAATTATACCTATACCAGCTCTAAAATTTTTGATAGCGGTGATTATAGTGGTAAGCCAATGATTTACATCCCTCGTCATAGAGTTGGGGCTAACCTGTCGGTTTTATTCAAGCAACTTAACTTTTTTTATAACCA
This sequence comes from Bacteroidales bacterium UBA4073, assembly GCA_002383425.1. GTDB lineage: Bacteria > Bacteroidota > Bacteroidia > Bacteroidales > Tenuifilaceae > Tenuifilum. The sequence continues at coordinate 34,237 of DFYV01000130.1, forward strand.
CTCTTTTGTTTCGGAACGCTTTACCGATGAGCTTAACACTTTGCCATACTTCAATTTAGCAGATGCTGTACTTGGTTATAACTTTTGGGTTCACGACAATATTATACACGTAAGCATAGGTGTTAATAATATTTGGAATGAGCAGTATCAGCTTGTGCGCAACTATGCCATGCCTTTGCGGAATTACTTCATCAGGTTAAATTTTGAATTTCAATCTAAATCAGTTAAATAGTTAAACCAAAACCACAAAAACATGAAAAGCAATCTTATTTATTTAGCTGCTATTCTTGCCTTATCGGCAGTAACTTTTGTATCGTGCGACGAAACTGAATCCATTCCCGGAAAATATGAGAATGGGGCCATTGTTTTGAACGAGGGATCATTTGGTAACTCCAATGCTTCGGTAAGTTGGGTTAGTTATAGTAACGATTCGGTTATTAACAATATCTTTGAGACAACTAATAATCGACCACTGGGTGATGTTTTGCAAAGTGCACTAAAGGCCAGGGGGAAAATTTTTCTGGTTTTAAATAATTCCGGTAAGGTTGAAGTGGTAAATAGTACCGATTTTGTTTCGGTTGGTGTCATTGAAAATCTGTATAATCCGCGTTATGCTGTTGAGGTAGATGGCAGAATATACGTTTCACAGTGGAATGGCTGGGGTCAAAAGGGCGCAGTCATGGTTTTCGATATCTCAAACCTGTCAAAGATCGATTCCATTCCTGTTAGCAACGGAGCTGAGGGCATAATCTATGAGGCTGGACGTGTTTGGGTAGCGAATAGCGGAGGATTTGGCCTCGATTCAACTCTTTCAGTTATAAACCCCGAAACAAGTGAGGTGGAAACAGCTATACAGGTGGGCTACTGTCCTAAAGAAATGGTAACCGATGCTCATGGTAAAATTTGGGTGTTATGTTCAGGAACTACAATTTACGATGCCAACTGGAATGTTATTGGTAGCAAACCCTCATCGCTTGTGGTGGTAAACCCCAATACCAAGTCGGTAGAGAAGACTATCCCTTTATTCAACAACCAGCACCCATCGCATATCGATATCAGCCCAAATAAACAAACCATCTACTTTGGGGGAGGGTATGGTTTTAATGGAATTTACAGCCTTTCAATTGATGCAACTGTAGCGCCACAAACCTATTCCATACCCGGATATTCCTATGGCTTCAACGTTAATCCTAACAATGGTGATATTTACAGTTTAGAGGCGCCAAGCTTTACCCAAGCAGGTAATTTGAAGGTTTTTAGTAGCGATAGCTCAGAGCCTAAATTCTCTGTTTCTGTTGGAATTGGCCCAAATGGTGTTATTTTCAACTAAAACCTATGGCACGAAATCTGATGAGCTGGAGCGGGGGTAAGGACTCCGCTCTTGCTTTAAACCGATGCATAAACCTCAGTTCCCACAATATCATTGGGCTTTTAACTACAATTAATGCTGCTTCGCAGCGTATATCAGTTGAGAGTTAATTCTGATGAAGTTCCATTTATGGAAGAGATTGAAAAGGAAGTAGAAGCTGTCAGAAAAGAA
>DFYV01000131.1 GCA_002383425.1 Bacteroidales bacterium UBA4073
AGGTATAAGTATTGGAAGTCTGAAGTTACACTAAAATTTAATAGCCCAAAATCACCTGATTCATTTTTTTTAAAATAAGCGATTTTCGTGGTTGAACACCCCTTGTAGCAATACACAAAAGGCATTAAGTAAGGAAAGTTGAAATAAAAAATGGTATAATTTTTTGATAATCGGGCTAACACCGACCTGACTTATGATGATTAATGCAGTGTAAGATTCCATTTTTAATTAAAAGGTTCAGAAGGCTGTTCCTGATTTCATAAGGCAGAATTATAATCAACAATGATATTAAACGACGAATAGCCCGTAGCCTAATGGGTGGACGTTGGCCGTTAGACGTTAGGCGGGAGGTGAATTTATAGATCTCAGAAAATAAACACTTTTCATTCCTATCTATCTTTACGAGAAACACCATTTTTAATGAGAATTGGCTTTTTGGATTGGACTCAATTATTAAAAAACAAGGGCATGTTTTCCCCTTTTTCTATTTTTGCTTACTTTGTAGCACATAAACCAAAGCATGGGAAACATTCTGGACTCTGAAATAATGTACCTGCCTGGTGTAGGCCCCAAGCGTGCCGAACTTCTGCAAAAAGAGCTGGGCATATACACTTTTGGCGACCTACTCTATTTTTACCCCTTCCGCTATATCGACCGTTCAAAAATCTATAAGATTTCGGAAATAACTGACGACCTCCCCTACGTTCAGGTTTTAGCCCGTATAGTAAACATTTCCGAAGTTGGTGCAGGCCGAAACCGAAGGCTTACAGCCCTTATCACCGATGGAACCGGAAGCATGGAACTTGTATGGTTTCAGGGCATAACATGGGTGCTTAAAAGGCTTAAGCCCAATACCGATTACCTGATATTTGGAAAAGCCACCCGGTTTGGCCAATATTTTAGTATTGCTCACCCCGAAATGGATATCTATAACCCACAGCAGGACTTTATTACTGGTTCGCTTCAGCCTGTTTACTCCACAACCGAGAAACTTAAAAGTAACCATATAACCACAAAAACCATTATGGGACTTGTTCAAACCCTAATCCCTATGGTTATTGGAAAAATTTCGGAGACACTCCCCCTGTCAATCATTGAACAAAACAAGCTGATGACTTTACCGGAAGCTATCCGTAATATACATTTCCCTATAAACACGTCACTATTGCACAGGGCACAGTACCGATTAAAGTTCGAAGAGCATTTTTATATCCAGCTAAGCATTCTAAGCCGACAAAAAGTTCGACAGGCAAGGGTTAACGGGCACATTTTCAGCAGGGTAGGCGAAATGTTTAACCGTTTCTACAAGGAACAGCTGCCATTCCCCCTAACCAATGCCCAAAAAAGAGTTATCAAGGAGATTCGCCGCGATATGGTGAGCGGAAAGCAGATGAATAGGCTACTACAGGGCGATGTGGGTAGCGGTAAAACCGTTGTAGCCCTTATGTGCATGCTACTGGCCATTGACAATGGCTACCAGGCTTGCATAATGGCGCCCACCGAAATACTCGCCAATCAGCATTACGAATCCATAACATCGCTGTTGGGTGCGTTACCTGTAAAAGTAGGGCTACTTACGGGGAGTACCCGACGTTCGGAGCGTAACAACTTACACCAATCGCTCGAAGCTGGCGAGCTCCATATCCTTATTGGCACCCATGCCCTGCTCGAGGATGTGGTAAAATTCAAAAACCTTGGCTTTGTGGTTATTGATGAGCAACAGCGCTTTGGCGTTATGCAACGCGCAAAGCTTTGGGAAAAAAACACCAATCCACCCCACGTACTTGTGATGACAGCCACCCCAATTCCTCGCACGCTTGCCATGACCCTTTACGGCGACCTTGACGTAAGCGTAATCGATGAGTTACCCCCTGGTAGAAAACCCGTTAAAACACTCCACTACACCGATGCCAAACGCAATCTGGTATTTGCCATCATGCGGGAGCAAATAAAAAATGGCCGTCAGGTTTACGTGGTTTACCCCCTGATTAAGGAATCGGAAAAACTCGAGAATTTAAAAGATTTAGAAGATGGCTACGAGAGCATTGTGCGGGCATTTCCACCTCCCGAGTATGTGACAGTGGTTGTTCACGGACAAATGAAGCCTGAAGACAAGGAGTTTTCCATGAACCTTTTTTCACAGGGCAAAGCCCATATAATGGTGGCAACCACGGTTATTGAGGTTGGGGTTGATGTTCCCAATGCCACAGTCATGGTAATTGAAAGTGCCGAGCGATTTGGACTTTCACAGCTGCACCAGCTCAGGGGAAGGGTTGGCCGTGGCGCCAGCGAAAGTTACTGCATACTCGTTTCGCAGGTGAAACTCTCTAAGGAATCGCGTCACCGCCTCGAAACCATGGTTTCAACAAACGATGGGTTTAAAATTGCCGAGGTTGACCTTCATCTACGAGGGCCAGGCGATATTGCTGGCACCATGCAAAGTGGCATGCCATTTGAACTCAAAATGGCAAACCTGGCTACCGATGGGCAGCTTATACAACATGCCCGTAAAATTGTTTCCGATATTCTTGAGCAAGACCCTTTACTCCAAAACCCTACCAGCTCAATCCTGAAGGAACAGCTAAGCAAGCTCGAGTTTCACCGTTCCAACTATACCGGAATATCATAACCCGATTAGCTGCTATACCAATTACCATTTATATTCTATTGAGTCACCTCCAAAAAGTCTCTTTCATTGCATGCAAACCAAAAGTACGCACGATTGAGAGATAGCACGATGGTACGAGATGTATAAAAATATTCATAATTTCATAACTCATGACTCATGCTTGAAAATCAATATTATACAAAATTTTCATCGCAAAATAAATTGACGTAATTTTCTTCTGAATAATAAAAATTTAAACGCAGAGAACCGCAGAGAAATAAAAATTACAGGAAAAAGATGTGATGATGGGTTGATCCCGATAATTTGGGACAAGTCATGGTAATTTGTTAATATAATAATTATCTGCTAATCATCACATCAACTAATCTGCTAACTGTCACATCTGCTTTCTTTTAAATATTAACTCCACGGTTCTCTGTGGAAAACACCGTGTAACTCTGCGTTTAATTCTTCTAAAANNAGATATAGATTGCTTCGCTTCGCTCGCAATGACGAGAATACCTTTTTAGACTGGACTCATGTATAATTGTGAAATTTTATTTTGCTATTAAATTGGGATTTCTGAATTTACACTAAAAGGATCCATACAATTTATGAACTCAGTCTAAAAAGTTTACAGGCGAAAGGTAAGGCGTTGTTCGTTGCTCGTTGCTCGGAAGAATAGTTGACAGTTGATGGTTGATGGTTGACCGGAAAACAGGGTTTTGAGTATGTAGTAGTAGAAATTATCGAGCCCTGAATCCATTAACCCTTCGATTTCACACAGTACAAGTTTTTTCTCTTCTAGTTCAGCACGGTTTGATTGCTACGTTTGTTTATGGTGGGGATTCACCAACCGCATTGGTATTGTGTATGGGGTTACAGTAAATGTAGAGTAATGGATAAATAAACATTGCTTCAGTAGCAACGGCATTCATGCCGTTGTAAACCAATGCGATTCAAATAGGCTTTAGCCAAAACCTAAATTTGGGCTAAAGCCCTTGTGGGAGATTAAACCATTCAACGTGGCATGAATGCCACGCCTTATGATTAGCTAAACTTAGGATAAAGATTAACCAACTACATTGGTAATCGGCATAAAACTGCAATTAACTCGAAAATGAATAGATGAAATTTGACTTTTTAGACTGGTCTCATTTATTGATTTTTTCCATGGCCTCTTTTGAAAGGGAAACCAGCTTTATTTTACCGGAGGCTAAATAGGCATAGTGAGCCAGATTGTTTATAACTTCTATTCGTTCCATACATTCGGTTAGGTTTTTTCCGCAGGTTAATATCCCGTGATTTTTTAAAATGAGCACATCGGCATTTTTCGATTTTTGGCCAGCCTCATCAGCCAGCTCCTTTGTTCCCATGGTATGATACTCGCAAAAAGCCAGACGCTTTACCATAAAAAAAGCTTCATCGCTGATATTATTTACGGGTTTTAAATCCGACAAAGCAAATAGCGATGCCCAGAAAGGATGTGCGTGGATAATTGCTTTTACATCAGGCCGGTTCTTGTAAACAGCCATGTGCATTTGGGTTTCCATGCTGGCAGGATGAACAGCCTTTTTTATGTTCCCATTTTCATCTATTAAAATGATATCTTCTGCTGTCAAACAGTCCTTATCAACCTGTGAGGGAGTAATTAAAATTTCGTTTCCCAACCTTACACTGATGTTCCCGCCCAAAGTGGTTGTTAGCTGTTGCCTGTAAAGGCGCTGCATGAAGTAAGCAATATTTTCTGCTTCTTTAACCATGATTTCGTTTTTCATAAACCTGTTCTATTTTTGAGAATATGCCGATTTCGGTAATATATTTACTTACAAATTTAGCAGGAGTTATATCAAATGCATGGTTTAATGACGGAAACTGATCAGGAAAAAGTTTTATGTCAACAATCAATTCAGATTTCAGGTTTTTACCGCTTACCAGCTGCAGCTCATTTCCATGCCGCTCTTCAATTTTAATTTCTGCTCCGCTTTTTGTTTTAAAATCGAAAGTGGTTAAAGGGGCTGCAACCCAAAAAGGAATCTTATGTTCTTTTGCAGCCAGCGCCTTTTGATAGGTCCCTATTTTATTTGCTACATCTCCATTGCTTACAATTCTGTCGGCTCCCGTAATTACGGCATCAACTTTATTCTGCATCATGAGCAAAGCCCCGGAATTATCGCTGATAATATGAAAAGGTATGTTTTCGTTTGAAAGTTCCCATGCCGTAAGCCTTGAGCCCTGGTTTAGCGGTCGGGTTTCATCGACCCATACATGAATAGGAATACCTTTTCTGTTGGCTTCAAAAATAGGGGATAGGGCCGTGCCGTAATCGCCACAGGCCAACCACCCTGCGTTACAGTGTGTAAGAATATTTATAGGTTGTTGGAGCTTTTTATATAGCTGCTGAATGATTGAAAATCCGTTTTCGCCGATTTTTTTACAGGCATCAATTTCATTCCGTGCAAACTCATCCGCTAAGGAAAAAATCTGTTTTTCGGTCATTTTTCCCCCAGATGCCGGAACGAAAACAAAATCAGCGCCTCGTTTTAAATTAACCGCTGTGGGCCTGCAGCTGACAAGCTTATCATATTCATCTTTCATAAGCCTGCCGTGATTTTTATAAGATAACCAGATAGCATACGCCGCAGTAATTCCTATTGCTGGCGCTCCGCGGACTTTTAAAGAGGAAATAGCCTCGATAACCTCTTCGACATTTGAAAGTTGAAGCATCTCAAATTCAAATGGTAATTTTTGCTGGTTGATAATTACAATGTGATTTTTTTCAACCCAAACCGATTGGTAATATTTTCCATCTACAATCATAAGTCCAGTATATAAAGGTCTTATGCAAAAGTAAGGATTTAATTTCACATTCAGCTGTTTATAGGTAATGCCTGTAATGCATTGTAAATCGACATAAAATATCAATACATTATTACTAATGTTTTGCACTTAATTCTCATTGATTAAGATTTTAAAATACAAACACATACAATCTTAGTGGTCTTTGTGAATCCTTTTGAGACCTTTGTGGTAAAAATCTAAATCACTGAATATAACCACAAAAAACACGAAGTAAGCACAAAGTTTCACAAAGTATTAAATATACATTTTAGTTATCAATCGCTTGATAATGAATTAGATGATAATTTCAATCCATTTGTAAATATTTGATTTATATAAATATTGATATGTGCGAAACATTAGATTGTTATAATTTGATAATCATTAACCTACATCCAACCCAATGTTCTTCATTATTTTATTACAACATCGGTTTAACGGGGGTGCTGCTTGACAAAATCTATAAAATTCATTTTCAATAAATTTGTACAAATATAATATTATTGATACATTAGCGTATAATCACTTAATTTTTATTATCTCAAAAGTCAATTCTGGTTTTTTCAACTCTTCTATTTTTTTTTGATAGTACTTAGTAATAATTCCAGACTTTTTCCCTTCGCTTCTATTGTTTTAATATTTATTCGATTAACAAAAGAATAATCTGACCCAGAATTGTAAAAATCGTTGGAATAATCTATTATTATTTCACAACTATATAAATTTTTAGTATGATGAACTGTAAATGGCATTTTTTCACCATTTGAGAAAACTATTTGATATTCCATAATTAAATGAATTATATAAGATAAATGTATGTTAATTCAGATCCATCACTACTGCCAACTTGTTTATAGATCTAACATTGTCATACCTATACTATAATTTTTAGATGAATAGGTATGATTTTAGTTAGATTTATTTTTTTAAATATATATTTTTTATCACTACTGACCGACAAAAATTTCAGCAAAAATGGGGCTACCGCCGCAAGGTTTCGCCCCGATGTTGTAATTTTGTTTTGCTAAAAACTATCAACATGAGCAAAGATACAACAAAAAATTTAGTCGGTCAGCCGGTATTCAAACAGGTTATGAAAATTCTTCCGAGAGAGGAGTTCGACACTTTGGTGAGGCAGTGCGGCAGCGACCGCTATTACAAGTCCTTTTTTTCATGGGATCAACTGGTGGTAATGCTGTTCGGGATATTTTCCCGCTGCGATTCGATGGGCGAAGTGTGTGATGGGATGCGGGCTTTGGCAGGAAAGCTAAATTATCTTGGGATGGACAGTGCCCCGTCCAAAAGTACGGCAGGGGACGCTTTGCGCGACCGCGACAATGAAGTTTTCAAGCAGTACTATTTTGCGTTGATAAAATATTTTAAGCCACTTTTGTCGGTCAGCCGAAAGGAAAATGTCAGTTTCGAGAAGTTTTACGCCTTTGATTCGACCACGATCACGC
>DFYV01000186.1 GCA_002383425.1 Bacteroidales bacterium UBA4073
TAGACTGGACTCATTTATAGAATAAAATTTATACGTGCGAAACATTAGTAGTTAATATTCTACCGATACAAATTAACTGATTTCCATCGATCCCAATTGCTGATTAAATTGGAGCGAAGCTCTTTGACCATAAAAAGCATCCCAAGTATGTTTGGAAAGGCCATGCCCAGTATCATCATATCGGGAAAGTCCATAACAACCCACAGATTCGAAGCGCTCCCAGTCACAATACAAAAAAAAAGAAAACCCAATAGCAAACGCACAAGTGGCTCAAATATTGAATTTATCAACTCATCCATACCACCTACCTATCCGAGTGAGCCGTAAAATATGGAGTAAATAAAAATTGCAGCAATAGCAAAAGGAGCGATAAAACGAACAATAAACCGGTAAACAGGAAAGTAACCTGCCCTGAGTTCTCCCCCGTTTGAGATTTCGTTGAATAATGTTGATTTATTAAGGTACCAACCCACAAAAATTACAATAAGCAACCCCCCGACAGGCAGCAGAATATTTGATGCCAGGAAATCGAGCGAATCGAAAATGTTTTTACCTAAAATGGTAAAATCACTCAAAGGTCCGAACGATAGCGAAGCAAAAATGCCCAAAACCGAAATGGAAACCGATGCCAACACGGTAGCTTTAAGGCGCGATATGTTTAGCTCCTCGGAAAAGTAAGCTACAACCACTTCAAGAACCGATATGGTTGAGGTTAATGCAGCCACCGCAAGCAGGATAAAAAATATCAGTCCAAAAAAGTTACCAAAAGGGATATGACTAAAAATTTCGGGTAGTGTTATGAAAACAAGGCTTGGGCCTACTGTAGGCTCGATGTTAAACGAAAATACTGCAGGGAAAATCACCACGCCAGCCAATATTGCAATTAGCGTATCGGCAATCGATACATTCAGGGCTGTTTTGCCTAAGTTGTCGGATTTGCGAAAATAGGACCCATAGGTTATAAGTGTCCCCATGCCTAAGCTAAGCGAGAAAAAGGCCTGACCCATAGCAAAAAGAAAAGTTTTTATGGTTACTTTGGAAAAATCAGGTTTAAAAAAGAATGTCAACCCTTTTTCAGCATTGGGAAGGGTAATCGATCTTACCCCCAGAATTATCAGGAATAAAACCAGCAAAGGCATCAGAAACTTATTGTATTTTTCAATTCCGTTCTTAATACCCCTGAAAACTATAAAAGCAGTAAGAACCATAAACACTAATTGCCAAATAATAGGGCGAAACGGATGAACCAGAAAGTTGCTAAAAGCATCGCTTAGCTGGTTAGTGGTTTGGTTACCAAACCCAATAGTAACTGATTTTAAAATGTACTCCAGTGTCCAGCCACCAACCGCACTGTAAAACGAAAGAATTACAAAAGCTGCCATAACCCCTAATATACCGACAAAATACCAAGGTGTACCAGGCGCAATTGCCTTAAACGATCCAAAAACGTTGCGCTGACCGCGCCTACCAATTGAGAACTCGGATATCATCACCGGAACACCCATAAGGAATACAAAAAAAAGGTAGATCAAAAGGAAAGCACCTCCACCATTTTGACCGGTTAAATAGGGGAATCTCCAAATATTTCCCAATCCCACTGCCGAACCAGCAGCAGCAGCAATAATACCGAATTTGCTTCCAAAACTGTCGCGATTACTTGAAACTGACATAGGTTGATTGTTTAGGTTTAGGTTTAAATTTTTGGCGCCCCAATTTGGAAAAAATTAGTAATTAATACAAGAGGGAAAGTTAAAAAAGGCCCATCCGGGTAATGGAATGGGCTTTCCGACATGAAGAATGATAATGCTTAGGCAATATCAATTTTGTTTTCAAGGTAAACGTCCTGAATGGCATTGAGAATTTTAACTCCCTCATCCATAGGGCGTTGAAAGGCCTTGCGGCCAGTAATAAGTCCCATACCGCCAGCCCTCTTGTTAACCACAGCGGTGAACACCGCCTCGGCCAAGTCGCTCGATCCGGATGATGCGCCACCAGAGTTAATTAAGCCTGCTCGACCATTATAGCAACCTACAACCTGGTAACGGGTAAGGTCGATTGGGTGATCGGTGGTGAGCTGGGAGTAAACCTTATCGTGTGTTTTACCAAAGTTAATGGCCTTGAAACCTCCATTATTTTCGGGGGCTTTCTGTTTAATAATGTCGGCCTGAATGGTTACTCCCAGGTGGTTTGCCTGATTAGTTAGATCGGCTGCAAGATGATAGTCCACACCGTCCTTTTTGAAAGCGTTATTCCGGAGATAACACCATAAAACAGTGGCCATTCCAAGCTCATGTGCACGTTCAAAGGCTTGTGCTACCTCAACTATTTGTCGATCGCTTTCTTCGGACCCAAAATAGATGGTAGCTCCCACAGCAACCGCACCTAAGTTCCATGCCTCATCAACCGAACCAAACATAATTTGATCGTACTTGTTTGGATAGGTGAGCAGCTCATTATGGTTTACTTTTACAATAAAAGGTATGCGATGGGCATACTTACGTGAAACCGAAGCCAACACCCCAAAGGTTGATGCTACTGCATTAGCGCCACCCTCAATGGCTAACCTAACGATGTTCTCCGGGTCAAAATACATTGGATTAGGGGCAAACGAAGCCCCAGCGCTGTGCTCAATTCCCTGATCGACCGGTAGAACAGAAAGGTAGCCGGTACCCGCTAACCGACCGTGATTGAACATGGCCTGTAAGCTGCGCATCACCTGAGGCGACCTGTTACTGTGGTAAACCACACGCTCTATGAAATCGGGACCTGGTAGGTGAAGCATGTCTTTAGGTACGGTATTGCACTTGTGCTCAAGCAAGTAGTTGGCTTTATCGCCAAGCAATTCAACAATATTATCGTAGTTCATAGGCTAGTAATTTTATCGTTTTCACAAACCTACAATAAAAATCAAACTAAGTCAAGTAAAACAAAGCTAAAAGGGATAACCAATACCAAAGTTAAAAGTTACATCTCGAATGCTGAATTTCCGGTTAAATGGCACCCAAGGATTAAATGGTTCATTGGGGTTTATAGCAGGGTCGAAAATCTTATACCCAAAATCGGTTCGCAAAATAAAGAAACCGAGGTTCATCCTGATACCCAATCCTGCACCAATAGCAATCTGCTCATAGAATTTATTCCATCGGAAAACAGCCCCTTCCCTGTCATCCAGACCAGGGAATGACCAAATATTACCACAGTCGATAAACATAGCCCCTTCCAGCTTCCAAACCATTCGGAACCGGTACTCAAAGTTTGCCTCCAGCTTTATATCGGCCGTACGGTTAGGATATCGCTCTTCGGGTTGGTAGTAGGAGCCGGGTCCCAACGATCGGGCTTGCCATGCACGAATACCATTTGCCCCTCCGGTAAAAAAACGTTTCTCAAAAGGCAATGCCCTGGAATTACCGTATGGATAGCCAAATCCAACGTACAAACGATAGGCAAATGAGTTATTGTCGTCAACCACCTGATGGTAATTAAAGTTGATATCGCTGCGGACAAACTGTGAAAATTCGGTATTAAAAAAAGTGTAAGCGCCATTTTCGTTTTTAGCTCTTCCGGTCAAATTCGATATTGCCTCAAGAGTGTTACCTGAAAGCTCAACGTTAAAACGAAGGTAAGTATAGTTGCTGGCCTTTTTAATATTCTGGTTGCTAAACACAAGATTGTAACTCGAAACGGTTACTATTTGGCTAATGTAGCTGTACTTGAGGAAAGTGGTATCGATTTGTGCCTGAAATTCAGGGCTAATCTTCTGGATTGAAATGGCGTTCAGCTCAACGGGATTTAGGGTATGCGACAAATATCGCGAGCTCCTCCATACATAACCGTACTGCAGTCCGGTAATCATTCGGGTGTACTCAGGCCTTTGCTGAAAACTATACGAGGCGGTAAGCTGAGTGTTGGGGGCGTACTTATCTACATTAACCCTTGAAGTGAAAGGACCAATGTACTTTGGGGTTTTTAAACCCATAGAGCCACCGAGCTCGAGGGTGTTATCCAGGTTAATTCGTTGCTGAGCCGTTTCAACCAATCCACGCAGCTTTATATCAAACACCTCGGCACCATGGAATAGGTTTTTATGTTGATAGTTAAGCGTTCCCTCTGCTCCGACTGAGCCAGTGGTGTTGGTTCCCACCAGCTCTACCTGAAAGCTTTGCAGGGTTTGCGGAACAAGTTGGATGTAACAATCGAGGTATCCAAACTCTTCCGTTTCAACTTTACCCTGTATATCCGAAAAATCCAACGTATCGGTTTGTGAGTTTGCTTCCACCTCTTCTAAATCGATATTTACAAATTTGAAAAGCCTGATCTGGCTTAAATTCTGCTGAGTACGGTTGATGTAATCACTGGAGTAAAGCTCATTTGGTTTTACCTGATTGAACGATTTTATTACATCGAGTTTTATGCCAGGATCGTTATGAAAAACGTAATACACGTTTTCGTAGTAAATTGTATCGAGTTCCCCATTTTCCATGTAAGTATTAAACTTAAAGGGATCGTAACCTGGGTATATGTAAACATTACGAAACTTGTATCGTTTAAACCTTAAAGTTTTAATCTTGCCATCTTCACCCACCCTTTGCGGATTTTTAATTATAAAGTTAAGGTCAACCCTGTTGTTAGTGAAATTTGTATCGGCGGTAAAAGTGATAAAGTTCTTGCTAAAAGAATAGAAACCATTACGCTTTAGCATGGTTTCAATTCGCTCCCTTTCGGTTTGAAGTAAATCGACATCAAACAAATCGTTTTGGTTAAAAAGACGGTTTGTGGTATCGGCATAAATGAGATTACGGATAATGGAATCCTCAATAAAATAGCCTACTTTTCTAATCCTATATGGTAATTTTGAATCGACTGAGTAAAAAACGTCAACCTTTTTACCATGCACCCTAACCGAATCGGCTACAGTAGCATTGTAATAGCCCTTGCTTTGCAGGTATAATTTGATATTTCGTACACTTTCTGATACAGCAATACTGTCGTAAAGTACTGGATCTTCACCTATGGTTTGTAATCCTTTATTTAACCACCCATCTTTTTGCGGATTCGACAAGCTGTAAACTCTCAAATGAAACCTAAAGCCTAAAATTCTTTTGTTAGGCTTTTGCTTAACGTAAGGTAAAACATCATCGGGTTTAACATCACGCGACGTTGTTTTCACTTCAACTTTATTTAGGAGATACATACTTTCAGGCACATGCTTGGTAACGGAACAGCTTGCGGTCAAGAATGCTATCAATATAAAAAACATCAGCCTTAACGGCCAAGTACCAAGACGAATACCAATAAAGCTGGGCATAATCCAAATTGAAGTTTTATGAAATACAAATGTAAAGATTACTGCAATTCAGAAGCTATTTTTACGGCAACGGCTAATCATTTATTGACCAAATTATTCAAATTCAAGGTGAAAAAAATTTTGGTTCTTACCGCGTAGTCTGAAGTAATTAAGGAACTAATGTTTCGAACTTAATTTTCATGGATTAAGATGTTAAATTACAAACACATACAAACTTCGTGGTCGTTGTGAATCCCTTTGAGACCTTTGTGGTAAAAATCTAAATTGCTGAATATAACCACAAAAAACACGAAGTAAGCACAAAGTTTCAAAAGTATGAGTCACCTCCGAAAATTTTCTTTCATTGCATGCGAGCCAAAAATACGAACGATTGAGAGATAGCACGATAGCACGATAGCACGATGGTACGAGATGTATAAAGATTTTCATAATTTCCACTGGTCTTGATTTGTGTAAATAGTGATTAACACCGATATGTGTTCTTATTTCTCCTATATTTCGTTCTGTCGTGCTACCTTGCTTTTGTGCTTTCGTACTTACTTGCTTTCGTGGTTTTCGGAGCATACTCAAAGTATTAAATATACATTGGAGTTATCAATCGCTTGATAATGAATTACATGATAATCTCAATCCAATTGTAAATATTTGATTTATAAGTCCAGTATAAAAAGCCAAATTTCATTAAAAATGATGTTTATCGTAAAGAACGCCAGAAATACAAAGCACTTATTTTCTATTGATTTACCTTACGTTTAACGTTTAACGTTTAACGTTTAACGTCTAATGCCTTATGTCCCTTTCACCTATGAACATTTTTACACTGTGCTCATTTATAGAATAAAATTGATACGTGCGAAACATTAGTTAAGGGATTAACCAAAGAGTCCACTCCGAAAAGTAATTTTTTGCTCTTTTACCGATTGCAATTGACTGAAAATCAGTGGTAAATTTGTGATAAAATTATACTTTTAGGTGTTTTCGGAGTGGACTCACCAAAAAATACTTTAATTTGTCCTAAAATTAAGGGAGATGTTAACCAAGCATGCCATAAAGCGGATAAAGCTGTTACAACAGAAAAAATTCCGGAATGAACTTGGACTATTTGTAGCCGAGGGGCCAAAGCTGGTAGAAGAGCTTATTGCGGGTAACTTTCAAGTAGAAGAGATTTACCACACCAATGAATTTGAGACTACGGTTGCTAATTGCCCGGTTACCATGGTAAGCCAAACCGAAATGGAAAGGATAAGTGGGCTTGTAACGCCAAGCCCTGTACTTGCAGTTGTAAAGTACCCTTCGTACCGTTTGGAAATTGATACCTGTAAAGAGTTGGTTTTAGCCCTTGATACCATCCAGGATCCAGGAAATCTCGGAACAATAGTCAGATTAGCCGATTGGTTTGGAATCGATAATATTGTTTGCTCCCACGGGTGTGCCGATGCCTTTGCCCCTAAAGCTGTTCAGGCCACCATGGGGGCTATTGCCCATGTTAAAATTCATTATACCGATTTGGTTACCTGGATAAAGCAACAAAACAAATGTCCCATAGTTGGGGCATGCATGGAAGGGGTGAGCGTCTATCAATCGGAAAAAAGTCAAACCGGAATTATTGTTTTGGGAAACGAGGGAAATGGAATCAGTAAAGCAGTGGAGCAACTTTTAACACACCGTATTCACATACCCACCTTTGCCGAAGGACGACAAAAGGTTGAATCGCTAAATGTAGCCATGGCTACAGCCATAATTCTTTCAGAATTCAAGGGACATTTTAACCCATAGGTCTATCTACGAAGATACGGAAACAGCAATATAAATACCAAAACAGCTAAACCTAAAATTATTGAGCCACTAATTCCCTTACCAAGTCGCCCTAAGCCCCAATCGGGCAGCAAGTTTTTTATACTAAACTGTCTGTAGTAAGGTTTGGGTGCCTCCATGGCTGGTATGACTTCCCATGGGAGTTGAACATCCCAACTACCCACCACCAGTAAAGGCAACAAAAAAGTAAATTCAATTTGCTCATCAAAGGTTTTTTTATTCCACAATATCCCCGATTGCCTCGACCCAATATTTTTTGAGTGAATTTTAAAAAAATATTTCGTATTCCATATATTTAGACGTTTGTACTCATTTAGCCTTTCAACAAGCGATATGGAGTTAATACTTGAATCTATTGCATTCAAACTCGTTTCAAACGGTTCCAGGTACAAGGGAGTAAGCATACCCTTTTGTGTGCTGATGTGAATCTGATTTTCCTTCTCAGGACGTTTGACCAACAGGTTGCACACAACTGCTCCAACAGCAATATCGGGCTTTAAGGTTTGCCGATTGCCATTTTTGATGTACCAGGGCGAGGCATTGGGATTTACCTGTAAGATGAAGGAAATATCGCTATAGCGATGATTCATGTATTCCTCCGTATGCTTCAGGTCGTTTACGCAAATTAGCGGTCGGGTATCAGAATACCACTTGCCCGGATATACTTTAGCCCTCATCGATTCATGGTCGGGGTTAACCTGTGGCTTATCCCTATCGCTTACCACCGTTAGTACTACCTTGAACTGGGTTAGCCAAAGCTGCATTTCAAAAACACTTACTTTTTTGCCGGTACTATCGTAAACAGGTTTTCGGAAAACCTTATGTGGTCGTGGTTCAGAGGTTAAACCCAACCCGGTAAGCTTATCCAGGCCGTTTAGCTCAGGCTGATAGTATGTTACCGGACCTACCTTTAGCTCAATGTCGGGTAGCCTGTAAATTGGGTGATCAGGATCGAACAGAATATAGTTGCAACCATACGAATAGTAGGGTTTTTGCGATTGATCACCATAAATGCTATCGTGGTGCTGTAGGCCTGCAATAAGAACCTCAGCTCCTTCAAAGTTTGAGGTAAAGCATCGGCTTTCCGATTGCAACTCAATATTTGAGGTTGATATTACACCCTCGTTGCTCATCCGGGTTAACAGGCTATCGAGCTGCTTCTGTTGAAGTTCAATGTAACTCTTAAACTCAGGGTTGGGTTTTTTGGTACAATGCTTATCGAACTCTACAATTACCCTGTATATGAACAAAAGTACAATGGCAATTGCTATAGCCATTAACCATTTATACGATTTTTTCATGGTATTTAAATTAAATGATTACATAACCATCGGAATCGGTTTTCCCGGTATTGTGCAATTCGAGCAAATAAGATGTTGAGTAACCGAATGTTTTTTGCAGATGCGGATAGTCCTTGAACGAAGCCCAATCGCCTCCCCATTCCCATCCATAATGCTTGAAGAGCGACACCACCTCGTTCCAATCGGCTTGTTGGTTGAGGTTAAGGTCAGCCGCTCTATTCCACAAAGCCTCCCTTCCATTATTGGTTAACAGGCAAAAATCCAATGCTAATCCGTAGTTGTGATACGACTGACCAGCCTTTGCCTTAGTAACAATCTTACCCGGTTTGGTACGGCCAATGGCGTAAAGTCTCTCTTGCTCTTCAAAAGTTCGAAGGGTATCAGTAATCCTTACCGGAATCCGTTGCCGTATAAGCTCACGGTATATCTGGTCAACCTCATGCCTTAGCTTAGGATGAAGTTTTGCAATACGTTCGAGTGAATATTTGTCCTCTAAAATCTCAGGTTTATCCTCAATAGGCAAATAAGCAGGTTGCTCCATGAGCATTTCAGCCACATCAAACTCCTTCTGTTTAATCTCAAGCGTTTTTGCTTTCACATTTACCCTGCGTATATTCTTCATCTCAAGTAAAATCCCGAGTAGATCGTGCCAAAATTTGCTACCCCAGCTAAGAAAGAAACCTGTAAAAAAACAGCCAACAATCCATGAGTAGCCTGTTGTTGGGGTAACCCACCCAAAAGTTCCCTGATTGATTATCACAAAAAGATCTGCTTTAAGGGCAAAGGCAACCAGTTCTCCGGAAATCAAGCTTATGACAAAAATGTTTCGTTCTCGCTTTTTCTCTAATACGGGATCATCCTCCCTATTCCGAACATTACCCAATCCCATAAAACCATTTGGAATGAAAAGTTTGATAAGATTGGTAATACGCTCGGCGATAAAACTCAAAGGGAACAGAATGGTTATCAAAACAATAAGTGCATCGGTATCCATATTCTTTTTATTTAACCGATACAAGTTCAGACTTCCAAGATTATCGTAAA
>DFYV01000187.1 GCA_002383425.1 Bacteroidales bacterium UBA4073
AATCATCAATTGTAAATTCTGTAACTAATCAGTAACCATTCAGTTGCATACAACTTATACCGCCTATAACCGCAAAGACGCTAAGACGCTGAGAAATAAATAAATTTAATAATCACTTGTTGGATATAGTGATGCTTAAGCTGCCTTTATAAATATGAATTGCCCTTTAAACAGCTATTAGCTGATGCGGGACTATCAACATACTGTTAACAAAAGTGTAATTAAATTTAAAACCTTTGCGCCATTGCGTCTTTGCGGTGAGTACTTATGTTTGTTAATACTGATTAGTTACAATTTTTTTAAAATATCAAGGCGTGATAATTTAAGCAAAGAGATTATGGGAGTTGTATTTGAAACTACTTTAAGCATTTGCAATATCATCTCTTAAATCATCCGAATCATATTGCCCTAACGATGAAACTTTGTATTTTGAAAGTAGGTCAAGAAAATCTAATCTGGTTAATCCTAATGCTTTAGCAGCTGTACCAGAAGAAACCTTTCCTAATTCAAAAAGTTTTACTAAAGAAGCTATTTTCATCTCATTCTCAAACTCTTTACCTCTTAATCTTAAAGAATTAGCTAATGATTCAGGATATTCTATGTTTATCATACCTTTCATATCTCATTTTTTACAAAGATATTGAAATTTAAAAATATATCTTGTTACCGTGTGTTTTTTTGCTAACGGTTGGCATGTATCTGAATTCACCGAAGGCGATTTTGGTGAAGACGTTAGCACGAACCAGATATACGCTGTTAAGTGAAGTTACAGCAATATTTTTACAACCTTCCATTAACCTTTTTATCAAATTCATAAAGTAATCTGTCGATGATTTGAAACTCAAGATTCTTTTTTCTACACAGGTCAATAATATCGTCCAAATATTTAAAATAAGTTGACACCTTTTGGTCAATCGATTTTAGTTTATATAAAGAAAAGTCTTCATCATAAAGAGCACGATAAGCATGTCGGTCGATGATTTGAAATACTTTCGGATTACGAAACCTGAGTATTGTTGAAGCCATTGGAAGATCTACACCACGCACAATATCTTTATCTTTTTTTAGTAAAGTTTCCAGAACAGATTCAGCTTGTCGATGTTCACCCTGAGTAAGATTTTTGAGCTTATTTATATTTTCCAGAATTTCATTATCAATAAAAACATAACGATTGACTTTCCATAATACAATTTCGTTAATAATAGATTGAGTAAAAGGTACATCATGAAGATTGTCAAGTTTTTTTGTCAAATCAGGCTGGTAATCGTAATTTTCCAAAAGGTTGTTAATACTACTTTTATTATAATCAATTGCTTTCATATTACAAACCCTTTAACCTCATTTTCATTGCAAATTCACTTAACTTGTTTATATGCGCCACTCTACAGCGTAATATTTCAATTTTTGTTTGTATAATCGAAATAAAGTTGCGTTCTATTTCTATAGGTAAATGTAGAAAATATTTTACAAACCATCAAAGGGTGTTTAATTGTTCTGTGAACTTTTTTAAGCCATATAGGTGCAGATTTCATTGGTTTTGAGGCATTTGCACTTCTGCTATGCTTTGGGTGGTAAGAAACCAAGCTGTTTAAGTACGATGAATTTACCAAACACACAAATCCAAAGGCACAAAACTACGCCGAGCGATAGGTGGACTCTACGCCAAGCAAGGGGCGGAGCAGAACGCTTAATTTAATCACTTAAGCCCCAATGTTTTATATATGATGTTAACTTGCGTTGTTTATCCCTTTGTCTTTTATATATTTAATCAATTCGTCTGGTTCTAAAATCTTGTCATATTGACTTTTTACTTTTCCTAATTTACAATCTTCAGTAATCAATTTCAAAAAGTCATTAAAATCAACATTTTCATTTGCCAATCGATTTACTGTATCCCAATCAATCTCCTGATTTATTCTTGAAGGGAAAAGTATTTCACTTTCGTAAGCATTGTCAGCATTGAGTTTTATTAATCCAATTCCAAAGGCATTATTTAATCTGCGAATTTCGTCTCTAAAAGCAGGGTCGTCATCCAAATTCAGCGTTACAAGGTATCCTTCGTTTGCCCAACTTGAATTTGAAACTGCTTGAAAAAAAGATTGGCGCAAATTGCTAAAATTTAGATTAATTTTTAACTCAAACGAAAATAGTTTAATTGAACTAATCTTTAAATAGTCTTGAATCTCACGTATTTCTGCTTTATAATCTTTGAATGGGAAATATACACCAACCAAATCGGGATGCAACCATTCATTTTGTCCTTTAATTGTTTTATTCGAGTTCTCGTGATAAATTGTCTTTAAGTTAGCCTTGAAATGTGTATCAACTGAGGCATACGATACAACTATTGGATGCAAATCACGCTCATTGAACTTCTTTAACTCATTTTTCTCTTTGTTTACTTGCTCTATATCTTTTTGATTTTGAAGTTTGGCAATGTCAGTATTTACTGCTAATCGTCTCAAGAAAAATTGGGCTGGCCTTTGACTTGTCTGAATTATGGTCGAATTATCACCATTCGTATTTATATCCCAGTAACAATAAGCTCCAATCGTTGCCCAAGGGGTTTTCCCATTGGAGGTAAATCCATGTAAAGTACCAATTTCATTTGCCTTTTCCCAAATCTCTTTTGGTGATAAAGGTGTTCTAACTTTATCAAGAGTTCTAATTATTACTTCCCAAAATGTATTTTTTTCCATATCAATTTACCTAAATCGTTGTTGTAATGTTTTTTTCATAATGCAAGGTAACTCGTTTATAGGCGCCATTCTATTACGTCTTATTTCCATTTTTGTTTGTATAGGCGCTATAAAGTTTCTTTCTTTTTCTATAGGTAAATGTAGAAAATATTTTATAAATCATCAAATGGCGATTTAATTTTTCAGTGAACTTTTTTCAGCCATATAGTTGCAAATTTCAGCAGTCTTGATGCACTTGTGCCCCTGCTAAATTTTTTACGTTTCAAAAGTCACTAAAGCCCAATTATTTGGTAATGTGAAGACAGTAACCGAAACGTTTTTTAGATAGTACGCCAATGGCAAGCCATTACATAGGTACAACTATGTTGCAGGATTAGTTGGAGGTGGGGTTACACCTGATTTTTCGGGGTTTACAGAACTATATTCCCATGCTTTCGTGGTGGATTTTGCTGGCTCTTGGTGCGGGTCATTTCAAGCGCCTGTATCAGCTTAGCGCGCGTTTGTTTAGGAAAAATCACCTCATCAACATACCCCAGCTCAGCTGCCCTGTATGGGTTGGCAAATGTTTCGCGGTACTCATCGATAAGCTGCTGGCGGGTTTCCTCACCATCAATCTTGTTTCGGTGCAGGATATTCACTGCACCTTCGGGTCCCATAACGGCAATTTCGGCCATGGGGTAAGCGTAATTCACATCGGCGCCAACCTGTTTACTCGACATAACACAGTATGCACCCCCGTAAGCCTTGCGGGTAATTACGGCAATTTTGGGAACAGTAGCCTCGGAGTAGGCATATAGCAGCTTAGCCCCATGCTTAATAATACCATTCGATTCCTGGTTAACGCCGGGAAGAAAACCCGGAACATCAACAAAGGTTACCAAAGGGATGTTAAACGAGTCGCAAAAACGGACGAAACGTGCAGCTTTAACCGAGGCATCGATATCGAGCACGCCAGCCAAGTGTGCAGGTTGGTTAGCCACAATGCCCACCGTATGCCCTGCCATGCGGGCAAAACCAACAACAATGTTTTTGGCAAATAGGGGCTGGACCTCAAGGAAGTTTTTATCGTCAACCACCGAGAGTATAAGCTCCTTTATATCGTACGGTTTATTGGGATCGGCGGGGATAAGGGTTTGCAAACCTTCATCCTCACGGAGTGGGTCATCGGTTGTGGGGAAAACGGGGGCTTCCTCCATGTTATTAACAGGTAGAAAGCTCATAAGCTCCCGAACAAGCATGAGCGCTTGCTCATCGTTTTCGGCAATGAAGTGAGCCACACCGCTTTTAGCGTTGTGGGTAACAGCACCCCCGAGCTCATCTTTTGTCACATCTTCGTGGGTAACGGCTTTAATCACGTCGGGGCCGGTAACAAACATGTAGCTGGTGTCCTTAACCATAATTATAAAATCGGTAAGAGCAGGTGAATAAACTGCGCCACCGGCGCAAGGGCCCATAATACAGGTGATTTGGGGAATTACCCCGGAGCTGCGCACGTTGTTGTAAAATATTTCGGCGTAGCCGGCAAGGCTTTGAACGCCTTCCTGAATACGTGCTCCTCCTGAATCGTTTAAACCAATAATTGGCGCTCCCATTCGGGTAGCCAGCTGCTGAAGCTTGATAATTTTATCGGCATTGGCGCGGCTGAGCGTTCCACCAAATACTGTGAAATCGTACGCATAAACGTAAACCAAACGACCATCAATTTTACCGTAGCCCGTAACCACTCCATCGCCTGGTATTCGGTTTTTATCCATACCAAAATCGGTATTACGGTGGGTAACCAACCTATCAAACTCACTAAAAGTTCCAGGATCAAGAAGTTCGATAATGCGTTCCCTTGCCGTTTTTTTACCGCTTTCGTGCTGCTTAGCAATACGGCTATGTCCTCCAGCCTGTTCGGCCACGGCATTGCGACGCTCTAACTCCTGATATAGCTCATCAAGTGTTTTCATCATTAAGGGTTAAGGATTAAAAGTTAAAGGTTAAAGGATAAAGGTTAAAGGTTAAAGGTTCGAGATTCCAGATTTCAGATTCAAAATTCCAGATTTAAAATTCAAAAACATTGCTTTCCGAACAACGAACAACCATCAACCATCAACCATCAACCATCAACTATTCTATTTCGACTAATGGTTGGTTTGCATTGATGTTATCGCCTTCGCTCACATAAATTTTCTTTACTATTCCATCAACCGGGCTTTTATACTCGCTCTCCATTTTCATGGCTGAAATTACAATAACAGTGGTTCCTTTCGTAACCGTCTCGCCCTCACTTACAGGAATTTTTACTACCCGGCCAGGCATGGGAGTTGATATAACCTTATCGGCAGCATGATCGTCCAATGCCTTTCGGCTGCGTTGATATCTACTTTGAGCATCAATAATTTCAACTTCGTGTGAGTTATAAAAGGTGTTCACATAGTAGCTCTTAGGCCCATTTCCGGGAATAATTTCAATGGTAAACGACTTGCCATTATGAATTATAGAGAAAACGCCATTCTCAACCTGGGCTATATCAACCTCATACTCAACACCGTCAACTTCGAATACGGCCGTATTTTCGTTGCGGCGCACCAGCTTAACATCGGCTATGCGATCGCCAATTTTAACTTCAAGTCCCATAAATTAAGATTCTTTTAAATTAGTATGGCAGCAGACTTCGTTTAATGCCATAAATTTTCCAGTTATCGGAATGGGTTAAGGTAAAATCGCTCATGGCCATTTTTTCCATCTTGGTAATAAAATCGAAGTAGGCAGCAATGATTGCCATGTCTTCAAATATTTTGTTACCATGAGGTTGAATATCCATCAACTCATCGGTATGTTCAGGGATAAAGTGAGTATTGTAGTTGCCCATTCGGAAATCGTGGTTATCCATGATACGTTCGAGGAAACGGATGGAGGTTTTAACGCCGGTTATCTTATACTCAAAGAGGGCACGTTTCATTCTGTCAATAGCCTCGGTTCGGTTACGCCCCCATGTAATCAGCTTACTAATCATGGGATCGTAGTAAATAGGTATTTCGTAACCCTCATAGGCGTAGCCATCGGTTCGAACACCAAGGCCATTGGGCTCACTGATATGCCTGATAAGGCCTGGAGAAGGCATAAAGTTGTTGAATGGATCTTCGGCAAGTATTCGGCACTCAATGGCATGCCCGTGTTGGGCTATTTCATGCTGTTTGAATGATATAGGTAAGCCCGAGGCAATCTGAATTTGTTCCTTAACCAGATCGATACCAATAACACGCTCGGTAATGGGATGCTCCACCTGAAGGCGGGTATTCATTTCCAAAAAGTAGAAGTTATAGTTGGCATCCACCAGGAATTCAATGGTACCAGCTCCAACGTAGTTAACCGCTTTAGCTGCTGCCACGGCAGCTTGTCCCATTTGTTCACGAAGTTCGGGGGTAATGAAAGGTGATGGGGTTTCTTCAATAACCTTTTGATGTCGGCGCTGGATGGAGCATTCGCGTTCAAACAGGTGAACTGTATTGCCATGCCTATCGGCAAGTATTTGAAACTCGATGTGGTGGGGCGATTCAACATACTTTTCGATGTAAACCGTATCGTCGCCAAAGGCTGACAAAGCTTCGGATTGAGCCATTTTCACGGCTGAAATAAGGTCTTCGTGCCTGCGTACCAGCCGCATTCCTTTTCCTCCACCACCAGCCGAAGCCTTGATAATGACAGGCAAGCCAATTTCGTTAACTATCCTTCGAACGGTTTCCATGTCCGAAACCTTTTGCTGGGTTCCGGGCACTACGGGTACACCTGCCGCTATCATGGTTTGGCGGGCGGTTATTTTATCGCCCATCTGGTCAATAGCATCTGGGTCGGGCCCAATAAAAATTATTCCAGCCTCTGCGCACTTACGGGCAAAATCGGCATTTTCCGACAGGAACCCATAACCCGGATGAATGGCATCGGCGCCAGCTTTTAAGGCTACCTCAATTATCTTATCGCCATTCAGGTAACTTTCACGCGATGGTGATGGGCCTATATGGTATGCCTCATCGGCATAACGAACATGCAAGGCACGTCGGTCGGCATCGGAATATACGGCTACAGATAGTATTCCCATTTCGCGACACGTACGAATAACCCGGACTGCAATTTCGCCCCGGTTAGCAATTAATACTTTTTTAATCATAGTTGTCCCAATATGAATCCATGACAAAGGTATGCAAAAAAATAGTTTTTGTGCAAATTTTTTTGAACAAATATGTTTTACGGCATTGTTCTAGAACATGTTTGTCTTTACCGAAAACGTTTTAAATCAACATTTTAATTAAAACGTTTGTTTGATTTTTTTTGATTAAGTGAATCCAGTCTAAAAAGGTATTATCGTCATTGCGAGCGAAGCGAAGCAATCTATATCTCTTTGAGCAACAGATTGCTTCGTCGTGCCTCCTCGCAATGACGTGTTTGCTTTTGGGCTTTTTTGACTGGACTCATTAAGTTTAAACCGGAATGAGGTTGTTCGATGTTCAAATTGACTTTAAGATTGTATCGGCTCCCCAACTTTACCTATCCTCATTATTTTTAAGGTTATACGGCGATTATAGGTATTTCCAAACCATTGCATATATTTCAAAATTTATATATATTAAAAGATATATATATTTGCAGACGAACAAAAACAGAACACCTATGAGAAGAATAAAACGGTTAAAATCTATTGGAATACTAATGCTTGGACTAATGGCTGTAGGCCAGGTTAATGCACAAATTGACGATCCGGTGCAATGGTCGGCTACAACCAGGAAGGTTGAAGGGAATAAATTCGAAATAATCATCAATGCCCGTATCGACGAGGGGTGGCATTTATACACAACCAAGCTGCCAGAGGGGGGACCACTACCCACCATCTTCCAGTTTGAAGAGCCCAATGGCTATAGGCTGATTGGGGATATTAAGGAATTGTCGGACAGTAAAACCGAGCACGATGAGGTATTCAACCTTGACCTTTCGTTTTTTGAGGGTGAGGCTGCATTCTCACAGCTTATAGAGCTAACCGCCAATGAGGCCACTATAAACATCAACGTTGAGTTCCAGGCCTGCTATGCCGATAAGTGTATTTACCTGGAAAAAAGCATGAGTACCGTGGCAAAAGCATCGGCATCTACTGCTACTATTGCTGCACAAGTCACAGAGAGTGAACCGGAAAAAGAAATTGTTACAACTGTTACGCCGGAAAATGAAACCAATCTGCCAGAAGAGGCCAATGCTGAAAAAGAATCGCTTTGGTGGTTTTTCTTTGTTGCATTTGCTGCCGGATTGGCTGGGTTGCTCACCCCCTGCGTGTTTCCTATGATACCCATGACCGTAACGTTCTTCATGGGCAAGCAGCACAACCGGGCTAATGCCATTCTTAATGCGGCTGTGTTTGGCATATCCATTGTAGCCATTTACACCTCATTGGGCTTAATTGTATCGCTATTCAATTTGGGTTCGGATTTTGCCAACACTCTAACCTCGCACTGGATTACCAACACCATATTCTTTGCCCTTTTCGTTGCGTTTGCAGCATCGTTTTTTGGTCTGTTCGAGATTGTGCTGCCGGGCAGCCTGGCCAACAAAACCGACAGTAAAGCCGATAAAGGCGGGTTAATCGGTTCGTTTTTCCTTGCGCTCACTACGGTAATTGTTAGCCTTTCGTGTGTTGGCCCCATTGTAGGCGCACTTTTGGTTGAGGCAGCTGCAGGATTAGGCGCAAAGCCTATTATTGGCATGTTTGGTTTTTCGCTGGCATTCTCCATCCCATTTACACTTTTTGCCATATTCCCCTCATGGCTGAACTCTTTGCCCCGAAGCGGCGGTTGGATGAACTCTGTAAAAATAGTTCTTGGGTTCATCGTTCTTGCTTTCTCCCTAAAGTTCCTGTTAACCATCGATCAGGGATATCAGCTCAATATTATTAGCCGTGAAGGGTATATTGCCACATGGATGGCCATTTTTACCCTATTAGGATTATACCTTTTAGGTAAGATAAAGTTTAAGTTCGACTCTGACCTTCAGCATGTTGGGGTACTTCGGCTATTTCTTGCCATTGCCAGTTTTGCCTTTGTATTCTACCTGTTACCCGGATTGTTTGGGGCGCCGCTCAAAACCATTTCGGGATTGCTCCCGCCCGAAAGCAGCCAGAGCTTTAACATAGGGAATAATCAGATTATTGTTGGCCAACCAACATATAAAGCTAACGATGAAAACTCACTTTGTGAAGAACCCCGATATTCCGATTTCCTTCACCTACCGCATGGTCTTAATGGCTATTTCGATTACGACCAAGCCTTACGCTGCGCACGCGAAAAGAAAAAACCACTTTTTATCGATTTTGTGGGACATACCTGCGCAAACTGCAAGGTAATGGAATCGCAGGTTTGGAGCAATCCCGAAGTGCTTGAACGGCTTCGCCGCGACTACATCATTGTGGCCCTTTACGTTGACGACCGCACTGAACTACCCGAAAACGAGTGGGTAACATCAGTTCGCGACGGCAAGGTGAAGAAAACCATTGGCAAGAAGAATGCCGATTTTCAGGCCACACGCTTCAATGTTAACGGTCAGCCCTACTACGTGCTGCTCGATAACAATGAGGAAGTACTGGTTGAACCTCGTGGTTTTGATCTAAACGTTGAGGCGTTTATTCAATTCCTCGATAAAGGAGTTGAAGAGTTCAATAAACGAAATCCATAGCTTAGTGCTAAAAAAGGGCTGTCAAACCAAGGGCAGCCTTTTTTAGATTTCTAAAAAGTTTATGAGACAGGTAGTATTTAAGTGGGAGGAAGGTAAGTGAAGGTAGAAGAAGTTAGAGGAATGTCAAGGAACGTTAGAGGCAATGGCTCAATGCAAAGTGAAAAGTGAAGAGTGAAAAATCTCCTAAAGTATTAATGAGACGGGTATAAAAAGTATAAAGTTTGAAAATTTATTCACATGTTATTTAATTTTTGAAGATGTTTCCCGACAAATCGGGACAAGCTATGAGGACTTAACCGTTGTAAAGTTAAAAGTGTAAAATATTGATAATAAGTTTTAACTAAAACACAAATTTATTATATGTATCTGGCATTCAACCATAATACTTAACCAATGTTTCGCACATAATTCTCATGGATTAGGATGCTAAAATACAAACACATACAATCTTCGTGGTCTTTGTGAATCTCTTTGAGACCTTTGTGGTAAAATTCTAATTCGCTGAATATAACCACAAAAAACACGAAGTAAGCACAAAGTTTCACAAAGTATTAAATTTACATTGGAGTTATCAATCGCTTGATAATGAATTACATGATAATTCCAATCCATTTGTAAATATTTGATTTATAGAATAGTATTAATACGTGCGAAACATTAGTACTTTATAAACTTTTAACTTTATACCTTTTTAAACTGAACTCATAAATTTGCATTTTGCATTTGAAATCGTCACTTTGCAATGTATCGAAGCAGTTTTCAATCTCTTTGAAAATCCCGATAAATCGGAATTCCGTGAATAAACGCCACTATACGAACAACGAACAACGAACAACCTATAACATTAAAATATGCTTGTACAAGGATGTAATAGGAATTGCAGGGGATGTAGCCACAGGGAATGGTCAATGAACGAAAGCCTTGAACAAAAGCGCTTCTTTATCAAAAACAAGCTAATCAAATGGAGCGATATAGTGGAACCCGTGCGTTCAGTTACCGAAGATAAGCGATGGGGATATCGAACTAAAACCACGTTAAGTGCCAGGTTAAACGGCAGCACATGGGAGTTTGGCATGTGGCATCGCGATGTGTTCATTCCCATTCCTAACTGTCCCGTTCATACCCCAAACATAAATGTAACGCTCCGACTAATTGCCGAGTCACTACCCAAAGTGCAAACATTTGGTCTTGCATATGTTGTAGTATCGGGTGCACAGGTTGTACTGGTTATAAAATCGAAACAGGAACCATCGGCAACATGGCTTACCGATGAGGTTATAGGACAACTTTTATCATTGGGGATTGAAGGATTGTGGTATCACATGAATCCATCAACAGGGCGAAGGATATTTGAGAAATCGGGATGGAAACTTATCTGGGGTAAGACACGTTCAACCGACTATAACGGATTACTATACGGCCCTGCTGCTTTTCAGCAGCTAATTCCTGAACTGTACAACGAATCGCTTAACGAAGCCGAAAAGTTTCTTAGTCCGGGTGTCAACAGTGCCGTAATCGACCTTTACTGTGGTACAGGTAACTCAATGCAACGATGGGCTGGTTGTGGGACAAATATTATTGGAGTAGAACTTGGAGGCGAAGCCGTAGAATGCGCCCGGATAAATGTCCCCTCTGCCATAGTTTTGCGGGGTGCATGCCGCCACAGAGTACCCCAAATCGCCGAATGGGCTGAGATGAATCGCAATCGGGGTAAAGAAATACTGCTATACGTTAACCCTCCACGAACCGGACTTGAACCCGAGGTGATGGAGTGGATAACTAAGTATGGCTTGCCCAACCGCATAGCTTACCTTTCGTGCAGCCCGGGAACGCTATCCAAAAATTTAGATGTACTTTGCGCTAACGGTTACCGTTTATCACGGTGCATCCCTTTTGATTTTTTCCCACAAACACATCATGTTGAAACACTGGCATTGCTGGAAAGAGTTTAATGACGATACATTAAAATGATGTATCAATATCAAAATATACTTACGTATTTCTTATTTTCATAAATTGCATAGGTAATTGTAAACAAGCTTATGCAATGAAACAATTGGTTACAATCCTTGCTATCATATCTATTGCTAATCTTCAGCTTTTTGCCTGTACCACAGCAATTATCAGTGGTAAAGCACCCCCCGACGGGCTTCCAAACGCTGAAAACTTTAGAATAGTAAAGTTCAAAGAGCAATGCTTTCCCGTTGCCTCATTGGCCGAAGGCGAGAACTATGTCCTGCTGAGTAAACTCGTAAACAAAGAAAAAACAGGGTTTATCCAGCTCACCAGCATTTTTGACAGGGAGATAATTGCCCGCACCAAAATGCTTTACGACAAATGGGTTAAGTTTGAGTTCAACCCTACCGAGGCATCAAACTTCCACTTAACCCTAAACAGAGATGTTGAGCAGTTCTATAAAATATATTCCAACTTATGGCAGCCCTAAAACGATTGGTTGTTCTAACAGGTGCAGGGGTTAGCGCCGAAAGCGGGATACGAACCTTTCGCGACAGTGGAGGGCTATGGGAGGAGTACGACGTAATGGAAGTGGCAAGCATCGAAGGGTGGAATAAAAACCCACAGCTTGTTCTGGAATTTTACAACCAGCGCCGACGGCAACTTGAAACCGTCAAACCTAACGATGCCCATAAAGCCCTTGCCGAGGCCCAAAGCCATTTCAACGTATTTATAATCACCCAAAACGTCGATAACCTACACGAACGTGCAGGAAGCAGGAATGTTCTACACCTTCACGGCGAATTAACAAAGGCTCATCCAACTGGTAACCCAAAAAGGGTTATAGAAATAGGCTATAACGATATTAAATGGGGCGACACCTTGGATGATTACCAACTCCGCCCACATGTAGTTTGGTTTGGCGAAGAGGTACCCATGATGAACGAGGCCATTAAACTTGTGCAAACAGCCGAAATATTTGCTGTGATTGGCACATCACTTAACGTTTACCCCGCTGCAGGGCTACTCGACTTTGCACCTAAAGGATGCCCTATTTATCTGGTTGACCCAAACGAAATAAGCATTTGGCGCAGGGATGTTACCGTGATAAAAGAAAAGGCATCGGTAGGCGTTCCCAAACTTATCGAAATGATTAAAAATGAATAAGTGCTTGTTCTGGTCGGTATGGTTAGCTCTATCCTGCTCAGGGTTACCCCAAGCAAGTGCCCAAAACTTTAAGGGGGGCATGGTTGCAGGGATAGCAGCCACACAGGTTGACGGCGACACCTATGGTGGATTTAATAAAGCTGGCCCAATAGTTGGGATATGGGTAGAACCTAATTTTAAAACAAGCTGGTTTTTCCGAATAAGTTTCCGCTACATCCAGAAGGGGAGTTACGCCAAGAACCGCTCAACCGATTCGCCCGATTTCTACCGGTTGCGCCTTAACTACTTCGACCTACCACTATTGGCAGGATATCGGTTCGTAAATGGTTTTAACGCTATTTTTGGGCTATCGGGTGGATATTTGAGTAAGGCCACTGAAGAAAATGCTCTTGGCCCATTCCCTGCTGAAGAGGTATCGGCATTCAAAAAATTTGAAGTATCCGGTTTTGCTGGTATGGAATATAACTACAACGAGAGATGGCGTTTTGGCTTATCCCTCAGCTACTCCATACTCCCAGTTCGTCCTTACAATGATAACATCTCGTACCGTTTGAACAAAGGGCAGTATAACCGGGTATTAGAATTTATTGCAACATATAGGATTCAGTAATGTATTCCAAAATAAAATTGTTTTTAGCTTTCACACTGCTTTTAGCATGCCACTCAGGCAAAGCCCAGTGGGATAAATACAGTATCAATTTTAGTATTCGACCGGGATTTATTGTACCGCACCATAGCTACATGAACTACTTCCTAACAGAAAATGTTAATGCCATGCAGCTAAATTTTGGATTGGCAACAAACGGCAACAAGTACTGGCATAGTGACTACAACTATCCAATTATAGGATTAGGAATTCATTACTCGGGTTTAGGAAACGATAGCCTTTACGGTAAACTTACCGGATTATACTTCTTCATGAATCGATTTTTTCTGGATAACAACAGGCGGTTTAACATTGGCAATACCCTATCGGTTGGGGTAAGCTATGCATCAAAGTGGTATAACCTGGAGTCCAATAGGGTCAACATGATTTTAAGCACCCCGCTAAATGTCTTTTTCCAGTACGACATTGGAATAACATACAGGTTGAAAAAAAATCATACTATTTCGGCGAGCATAGGATTTGCCCATGCATCAAACGGAAGCGTAAAAGAGCCGAACCTGGGGTTTAATATTCTTACCACATCACTTGGTTACAGGTATTCATTTGGACAAACAAGCCCACCCCCGAAGATACAACCTGAAGATAAAACGCCACACTCCTTATGGAATTTCGGTTTTTTTGGCTCCATAAAATCGATCGATGCTTTTACCGGAAAACAGTATGGAGTATTCGGCTTTTCAGCCGAAAACCTATACCGCTTAGCGCCACTATCAATGATTGGACTTGAATTCACCGCCTACAAGGATAATTCAATCCCCCAGGAGATACTTGAAGATGACATCACATCACCCTTAAATAGTAATGACAACATTGCGATAGCGATTAATGCCAGCTACTTAATGGGTTTCGATCGTGTTAGCATAGCATTTCAACCTGGCATTTACTTAAGAAACCAGTTTTACGGTTTTGGTGCTTTTACCAATAAAATTGGTTTACGAATCAGGGTTTACCAAGGCCTAAGCTTCACTATAGCCATTAAGGCACATTGGGTAGCACAGGCCGACTTTTTAGAATTAGGCATTAAATATTCCTTAACCCAAAATGAAAAGTAGATATCTGATAGCATGCTTAACCCTTTGGGGATTTACTTCATGTAACCTAATTGCCGACTACACATTGGGCGATATGGCTGAACGTCGTGTAAACCTGCCCACCTCGTTTGAAAAAATGGATTTAAAGAGTTCGTTTCACGTAACGCTTTTTCAGGATAGTGTAAGCTTTGTACTGGTCAAATGCCCTGAAAAGTTACTTGACGACATAGATATCAAAACCCAAAACAACATTTTATCCATAAGGGAGAATGTAAAAAGCCGCTGGTTAAAGGATTACCCAATTATAGAGATAGAGTTACACCTAACCGAATTACCAATGATTGAAATCCGCCAACCCTGCAGGCTAACCATACCCAACACATTTAAAAGCCAGAACTTTTATTTGGTGGACTGGGGCAAATATGTGGATTGTACAGCAAACGTTGATGTAGATTTACTAGTGATTAACGTATCGTATAATAATTTTGGAACCTACCGGATTCAGGGACAAGCTGAGAATGCAACCATACATGCACATGGTGCAACCCTAATTGACCTCTCACAAACTAAGATTAAATATTGTAATGCGATCCAAAATTCAAATGCCACAATGGATATTTGGGTAACCGATAACATTAAGGTGGATATAACATCATCGGGCGATGTTTATCTTAAAGGCAATCCCTTAGTTGAACTTAATCGACAGGGCACAGGAACACTAATCAGCGTACCCTGATATGGTAGTAAGAAGCGAGTAACGAGTCAGAAAATCATAAATCCTATATATTCGCCCCTATTTACTCGCTACAAGTTTTGATTTTCTAATTTCGGTCATTTTAGAATTACGAATTACGAATTA
>DFYV01000088.1 GCA_002383425.1 Bacteroidales bacterium UBA4073
TTCAAGGTTCAAGGTTCAAGATTCAAGATTCAAGATTCAAGATTCGTAATTCGTAATTCGTAATTTGAAATTCAAAAGATATCAACCATCAACCGTCAACTTCAACACAGATTCCTCACTTCGTTCGTAATGACAAAAGGAGTAAGGCAAAAGTAAAAGGTAAAAAAGCGTAATTCGTAATTCGTAATTTGAAATTCAAAAGATATCAACCATCAACTATTTTCCGAACAACGAACAACGAACAACTATCATCAACCTGTCAGGGAAATTTTCGCAAAACATTACTTGAGTCCAGTCTAAAAAGGTATTCTCGTCATTGCGAGNNCCTTTTTTGACTGGACTCATTTATAAATTTCCCTTACGCCTAACGTTTAACGTTTAATGTCTCACGCCTTACACCTGTAAACTTTTTAGACTGTTCTCATTGATTATTTTTGCAATGCGTTAATCCTTGATATAAAGCGAAAATCAACGATTATTACAAAATGTCGAACCGATTAACCAAATTACACGTACTACATTCAAATATTTTCACTTAATTTGTTAGAAGTTTTTGTTATTTTGCAATTATCCCGACTGAATATGCAAAACATGTTTATCAGGCAATCGATTATACTAAGAACCACAATAGGTGTTTTACTAATACTTTTTCTGGGTTTATCGGCTTTTCCACAAAACGGGCTCAATGTATCCGCCAGGCTCATCGTAAAAAAGGGCGATTTACAGGGTTCAAAAGTAACCGTTACCCAAAATGGCAATGTAATTCAAACCATTCCTGTAAGTAATATGGGCATTTTCGATTTTACACTCGAATACAATTCTGAGTATATCATTGTTTTTGAAAAATCTAACTACATTACAAAAAAGATTTTAATTGATACCCATGTTCCCGAAACATTCCGGAAGGATATTCGGCAAGTGACTGGTTTTGAAGTGGTTTTGGAAAAGCAAAGTGAAGATGAAATCAAGGAGTATGCAAACCCCGTTGCAAAGATTAAATATGCAAACGATATTAGGGATTTCACTTACGATACCGATTACTCGCTCAAAGTTCTTAAGGAAATTGAAAATGAAAACAAGAAGTTAGCCCAAGAAAAGAAACGAAAGGAAGAGGAAGAAAAAGCCCGTAAAGCAGAGGAAGAAAAGCAGAGAATTATAGCTGAAGCCCAAAAGCGCAAGGAGGAGGAAGAGGCTAAACGGATAGCTCTGGAGGAAACCCGAAAAAAAGAGGAAGAACGTTTAAGGAAAGAAGCTGAGGAGCGTCGACTGGCCGAGGAAAAGAAAAAGCAAGAGGATCAAAAGAAACTTGAGGAGCAACGTCAAAAGGCCGAAGAGGAAGCCCGGCTAAAAGCCGAAGAAGAAGCTCGAAGAAAAGAGGAGTTACGAAAACAGGAGGAAGAACGGTTAAAAAAAGAACAGGAGCGCATCCGTCAGGAAGAGGAGGCTAAACGCAAAGCAGCCGAGGAAGCCCGGCTGAAGGAGGAGGAACGTTTAAGAAAAGAGGCCGAAGATCGTAGGCTGGCCGAGGAAAAAGCAAAAATCGAGGAACAAAAACGGCTTGAGGAACAACGCCAAAAAGCCGAGGAGGTAGCTCGCCTGAAAGCCGAAGAGGAGGCACGAAAAAAAGAGGAGCTAAGAAAGCAAGAGGAGGAACGGCTAAAACAGGAGCAGGAGCGCATTCGTCAGGCGGAAGAAGCTAAACGCATAGCTGCCGAAGAGGCTCGTTTAAAGGAGGAGGAACGAATACGCAATGAAGCCGAAGCTCAAAGATTAGCTGATGAGGCTAAGCGAAAAGCCGAAGAGGAGGCGAAAATTAAAGAACTTGAAAAGTTAAAAAGGGAGGCCGAGGAACAACGGTTGGCCGATGAAAAAAGACGTGAAGAGCTACGGAAAATCGAAGAGGAAAAAGCCCGTCAGGAAGCCGAACGTTTGCGTCGCGATGAGGAGGAACGTCGAAAGGCCGAAGAACAAAAAAAGCTGCTCCTTGAGGAACAGCGTAAACGTGATGCCGACCTGCGCCTTAAGCTCGTGGCTGAAAAAATGAGCGCACAAATTGGCAAGGAGGATGCCGATCAGGTTGTTACCTTGCTTTCATCCGAAGATATTGCAAAGCGTTACACCCGCGAGCGAACCGACGAGGTGATACGGTTACCCCGAATAATCCTGACCCGCACGGTTTTCAACCGTAACAACACCATCACTTTTTACACCCGCATCGACCATGAGTACGGAGTGGTTTACTACCTCAAGGATGGCTATTTCATTTCAAAGGAGCAATACCTTGCCGAAACCCAAAAATAGCAAGTTGCGAAGGAGTTTGTAACTGCATGCCCACGTAACTGCTACAGCACGTGCACTTTTTTTGTTCAGGTTGATAACAATAAAGTGGTAGGCACAAAACTTAAATTAACTCGTGTTCGGCGGTCGGCTTCCGATAAAAAAGCATCGGGGTGATGACGGATTACAGATTCAAAATTCCAGATTTCAGATTCAAGATTCAAGATTCAAAATTACCAATTACGAATTAAAGATTTCTTTTTCCGAACAACAAACAACGCTTATCAACCATCAACCATGAACTTCAACACAGATTCCTCACTTCGTTCGGAANNAACAACGAACAACGAACAACGAACTATCATCAACCATCATAAGTTCTAAGCACCATAAAAAAGAATTTATCAACGTATTGAAATTTTAGGTAAAATGTTTATATTTGTTTTACAAAGTTATATGGCGATTTTAAATGAAAAGTAGCGATATGGATGCGTTGAACATTAAAGGGACAGGTGAAACTCCTGGTATTATTTTCGATAAGGAAGCAAATAGGTTTGAAATTTCGGGGAAGTCGTTACCCGAGGATGTTAAAGAGTTTTACACTCCTGTACTTCGGTGGTTAAGGAACTATGCCGAAAATCCCAACCCTAAAACGGTGGTAAGGTTTAAGATGGAGTATTTCAATACAGCTTCGTCGAAAATGATACTGGAGCTCTTTGAGATTTTGGAGGGTTTGCATTCAGCAGGTAAGGATGTTGAAATTGAATGGCATTATATGGAAGATGACGAGGACATGCACGATGCCGGTATCGATTATGCCGACATGTTAGGGTTACGCTTCAATATGATAAGCTATCAACACATCTCAAAATAACAACCTACTAATGGAAAGGCTTTACCTTGAACCTACTTTAACCACGCCCAAAGTATTTTTCGATAAGGAAAGTGGTGAATTTTTAATCCAAGGTAAATCGTTACCCGAGGATGTTAAATCATTTTATGCCCCTATCATAAGCTGGATTGACGATTACATTAAAAACCCAAATACCAAAACCTGTGTTGAGTTCGATTTCGAATATTTTAACACTGCTTCATCTAAAATGTTACTCATCCTCATGAATCGACTAAATGAACTTTATAAAAAAGGGTATGAGGTTGAGATAACATGGAAGTACCCGCAACTTGACACTGAACTGGAAGAGGCAGGAGAAGAACTGGATGAACTGATATCAATACCCTTTAAGCTTGTACCTAAACCTGAAAAGTAAACAATACAAAAATGGAAACTCTACACATCAAAGCTCGAAAAGATTCCCCGGAAATTACGCTTGATCCTAAAAGTGGTAATTTCTCCATAATCGGCGTAAGCCATCCAGAAAACGTAACAAGTTTTTATGAACCTGTTTTGAGTTGGCTCATGCAGTTTAAAATTGAAACTGAAAAAAATGGTGTCAAATCGGCAAAACCCATTAATTTCCGATTATTCTTCAAGTATATCAATTCCGCTTCCTATAAATACCTGATTACCCTATTACAGTTTATGCAGGAGATATTTGAGATGGGGGTACCCGTTCAAATAGTTTGGAACTATGAACCTGGCGATGATGATATGGCTGAATCAGGATACGAGCTGGTGGAGTATTCAGGAATCAAAGCACCTTTTGTTTGTGAGGTTAGTACCGATCCCATATAAATCAATTCATAAAACATAAAAGGGAGGTCAATGACTTCCCTTTTTTCATCCGAAAATAATTTCAGAACTCTTACCTCAACAGCAAAATAAAATGTCGCAAATTTAATAAACGGACAAAAGAAAAAATACTAAATTCTNNTGGATTTAGGATTTTTAGACAAAAATGCGTCAATTTATTTTACGATGAAATCTTTGTAAAATATTGATATTCAACTATGGGTCAGGAAATCTGAATTTGTTAAGTTAAACAATATCAGCACTTTATTTTCATGTGTGTTTGTGCTTTTGCTATATCATGGGTATTTCATTTACTAATGTTTCGCAGTTAATTCTTATGGATTAAGAAGTAAGATGTTAAAATACAAACATATACAATCTTCGTGGTCTTTGTGAATCCCTTTGAGACCTTTGTGGTGAAAATCTAAATCGCTGAATATAACCACAAAGAACACGAAGTAAACACAAAGTTTCACAAAGTATTAAATATACATTGGAGTTATCAATCGCTTGATAATGAATTACATGATAATTCCATTCCATTTGTAAATATTTGATTTATAGAATAATATTTATACGGGCGAAACATTATTCATTTATTAACAGCATCTACTTGTATTCACGAAGTCCCTATCTGTACTGTGCAAAGTCGAAGTAAGGCGATTACCCGAAGGGCAAGATAGTCGCTTCGCCCCATTAAAGTTAGAATTTAGAATTTAGAATGTTTAGTATTTCTTTTAAAACTATCCATCTTCTAATTTCTACCTTCTGCCTTCTACCTTCCTTTACCTTCCTCTAACAATGTTTTTAACTCATTCTATTTTGCATTTTTCACGGTTCACGGTTCACGTTTCACGTTTCACGTTTCACGTTTCACTTTGCATTAACCATGTTAGTCACCGAAGCTTATACCCACTCCACGGGCAGTACGGACTAAATCACAGTCGGGATCAACAAAGTTCGGACGGTTTATGGCCTCAATTAATGGTACTGAAATGATATCGGGGTGGCGATAGGCAACCATTTCGCCGAACTTCCCTTCAAGTACCATTTCGAATGACTTTACTCCAAACTGGGTAGCCAGCACCCTATCGTATGCTACTGGAATACCTCCGCGCTGTAAGTGTCCCAAAACGGTTTCACGAATGTCGGCTTCAAAGCCAACGTTTTTCAGGTCACGGGTTATTTTGTGGGCTACCCCGCCAAGTCGCAGGTTATGGTAACCTACCTCATTGCTTTCGGACGAAACCAGAGT
The DNA here is from genome assembly GCA_002383425.1 of Bacteroidales bacterium UBA4073. Classification (GTDB taxonomy): domain Bacteria; phylum Bacteroidota; class Bacteroidia; order Bacteroidales; family Tenuifilaceae; genus Tenuifilum. Next base: position 5,223 of record DFYV01000088.1, read on the forward strand.
ACCACCCTTTGGCAGCGCACCTTCGGCTACCACAACAATAGCATGTCCTTTGCCTTTATTGTAGCGACTCTGAAGCCGTTCAGCTACTTTGCTAATATCGTATGGTATTTCAGGAATTAAGCAAACCTCCGCACCCCCTGCAATGGCAGCATGCAAGGCAATCCAACCAGCATACCGTCCCATTACCTCCAAAATAAGAACACGGTTATGGCTGGCTGCAGTGGTTACAAGTTTATCAACCGCTTCGGTTGCAATCTGAACCGCTGTTTGGAATCCAAAGGTAAAGTCGGTTGCCGATAAGTCGTTATCAATGGTTTTGGGTACCCCAATAATGTTCAAGCCCTTTTCGTAAAGCTGCTGTGAAATGCGTTGCGATCCATCACCACCTATGCTAATAACAGCATCAATGCCAAGGTACTGAAGTTTGCGAATCATTTCATCGGAACGGTCAACGGCACCCCATGACCCATCCTTATTCTTAATCGGCCAGGCAAATGGACCTCCCTTGTTTGTTGTCCCAATTATCGTTCCACCCTGTACGTGAATCCCTGCCACAGAATTTTCATCAAGTACCTTAATTTCTGTTGGTTCACGTAAAATGCCATCGAACGACTGAATACTACCAATAACTTCCCAGTCAGGTTCCTGAGATGCTCTCTTTACTATCGCCCGGATCACTGCATTTAACCCTGGACAATCGCCACCTCCTGTTGCTACTAAAACTCTTTTCATTGGTTTTAATTTCGTTTGTTAAGGTTCTTACAATGCTTTTATTCAGGTTTTAACTTAGAGGTAAAGTTGTTGTTAAGATAAAAAACTGTAACCTGTTATCCTGTTTACCTCATGGTTAAAACTTAATCTTCTTTGTTTTTATTGTTATTCAACACAAAATTGAAAAAAGTCAAATTTTTCCACGTTTGCAAAGGTATGATTTTTTTTAAACGGTAAATGCTAAAAAGTATCAAAACTATTGATAATTCAGCTTGTTAAACACCGCAAACGTGTGAAAAAAGGGGAACCGATTTTAGAATTACAATCGGGTTGCTTGCTTTTTTATTTTGATTTTTATGTTTGAGTCCAGTCCTAAAAAGCCAGATTTCATTAAAAATGATGTCTCTCGTAAAGAACGTCAGTACCGCAAATAGTTTACTTGCAGTTAATTACTAATGAGTCCAGTCTAAAAAGGTATTCTCGTCATTGCGAGCGAAGCGAAGCAATCTATATCTCTTTGAGCAACAGATTGCTTCGTCGTGCCTCCTCGCAATGACGCGTTTGCTTTNNTTTTGGCCTTTTTTGACTGGACTCACTAATGTTTCGCACTTAATTCTCATGGATTAAGATGTTAAAATACAAACACATGCAATCTTCGTGGTCTTTGTGAATCCCTTTGAGGACTTTGTGTAAAAATCTAAATTGCTTAGTATAACCCCAATAAACATGAAGTAAGCACAAAGTTTTACAAAGTTGGACACAAAATTTCTCAATGTTTTCTCTGTGGTGCTCTGCGTTTCCTCTGTGAACTCTGCGGTTAAACAAAAAACGCCTTTTTAGACTGGGCTCATTGATGTATTTTGTAAAGAACGCCATAACCGCAAAGCATTTACTTTCAGTTATTTATAAATTTTCCCAATGCCTTACACTTAACGTCTAACGTTTCACGTTTCACGTTTGTATAAGAGATATTAAACTTTTTCAGCTACTAAACTTTTACTTTCAAAGTTAATGCATTGTCGCTTTAGTACGATTACTGAATAAACAGCGCATCCCAAATAATTTCAATGGGATGATAAGCCTTTCGGCCCGTGCCATCTTTAATTTGTTGCCTACAGCTTGTTCCCGGTGCTGCAATTATAGTATTAACGGGTGTTTTTCGAATTTCAGGAAACAGAACCAGTTCACCCACCTTCATCGATAGTTCGTAGTGTTCTTTCTCAAAACCAAACGATCCAGCCATTCCGCAACATCCACTTGGAATTTCTTCAACAGTGTAGTTTATTGGGAACGAAAGCATTGCCTTTGTGGGTGCTGTTGAGGCAATCGCTTTTTGCTGGCAGTGCCCGTGTAATTTTATGTGTTGAGTACGATGGGTGAATAGCTCGCGTTTAATCTTACCATTTTGAGCTTCTTTCTCAAAAAACTCTTCAAAAAGTAAGGTATTGGCTGCTAATTCTTTAGCTTTTTCCCTGTTTTCTGGTGTTGCCAGATCAGGGTATTCATCCCTGAAGGTAAGAATGGCCGAAGGTTCAATCCCTATAAGCGGATACTCACCGGTGATAATGTTCCATAGCTTTTCAATATTTTTATTAGCTATTCGCTTTGCCGTTCTAATCAATCCTTTAGAAATGTATGTTCTGCCACTTTCAAAAATATCCACCACTTCTACCTCATAACCAAGTCGATTTAAAACCTCAACTGCTTTGATACCTATATGAACATCATTAAAGTTTGTAAATTCATCGGGAAGCAGGTAAACCTTTTTATGGTTGCTTTCTGCAGGTGTCCGGTTTTTCCTGTACCATTTCCTAAATGTAATTTTGCTCAGAGGTTGTACCCTTCTTTTAGGTTCAAAACCTATTACTTTCATTAGTAATTCTGAGGTAAATCTATTGCTTAAAAACCAGTTGGTTATAGTGGGAAAGTAACTTCCAAATTTATTAATATGGGCAATATAGGCCACCAACCTACTCCTAAAGGGAATACCGTTGGCATCGTACCAGTGCTGTAAAAATTCAGCTTTAAGCTTAGCCATATCCACACTCGAGGGGCATTCGTTTTTGCAACCCTTACACGATAGGCATAAATCCATAGCTTCGTAAAGTTCTTTGTGGTTGAATGGGTTCTTTTGGGGGCTATGGGTTAAAAATTCCCTCAGCAAATTAGCTCGGGCGCGGGTTGAGTTTGCCTCGTTTAGGGTTGCCATGTAGCTGGGGCAAAGGGTTCCGCCTGCTAAATGGGTTTTTCTGCAATCGCCTGAGCCGTTACATTTCTCAGCTGCTCTGAGTATTCCATGGGTTGATGAAAAATCAAAGATTGTTTCTATATCTCGCACCTTTTGTCCGGGTTCATAGCGTAGCGAGGTGTTCATTGGCGGAGTATCGATTATTTTGCCAGGATTGAAAATGTTATCGGGATCAAAGGTGAATTTAAGCTTCCGCATGAGCTGGTACACCTCATCACCATAAAATAAAGGAATGAATTCACCCCGTAATCTGCCGTCGCCATGTTCACCACTTAGCGAACCCCTGTATTTTTTTACAAGAAGGGCTACTTCGTAACCAATGGTACGAAAAAGTTCAACATCTTTGGCATCTTTCAGGTTCAGAACTGGTCGTAGGTGAAGTTCACCTGTCCCTATATGGGCATGGTAAACGCAATCGAGGCCGTACTTTTGCATTATTTTTTCGAAATCGGCCATGTACTCAGGGAGCGTCTCAACAGGCACGGCGGTATCTTCAATTAGTGAAACGGGTTTAGCATCCCCCTCAACGTTTGATAGCACACCCAGGCCAGCTTTTCGGAGATTCCACACTTTTGCTGTTTCTGCACCCCAAACAACTGGGAAATGGTAGCCATAGCCCGATTGGCGCATTTCAGTTTCGAGCGCCTTTGCAGAGGCTTCAATTTCCTCCCTGGTATCAGCAAAAAACTCGACTATCAGGATTGCCCCCGGGTCGCCTTTAACAAAAAAACGGTTCTTTTTTTGTTCAATATTACCTTTTGTACATTCTAATATTATATTATCCATCAGTTCAACTGCCCAAGGCTTGTGTCGTAAGGCAATAAGGTTAGCTCTAAAAGCATCGGTGCGATTGTGTAAATGTACCGCCACTACCGCTTTCTCTTTGGGTGGAACAGGAACAAGGCTTAAGGTTATTTCAGTTATAATTCCCAGAGTTCCCTCGCTTCCTGCAATGATTCTGGCTATATTTAGATGATTTTTCCCTCCAGCAGCTATCGTTTCCAGCAGGCTATCAAGTGCATACCCTGTGTTCCTGCGTTTAATGCTGG
>DFYV01000063.1 GCA_002383425.1 Bacteroidales bacterium UBA4073
CCATCGTGCTATCTCTCAATCGTGCGTATTTTTGTTTCTCATACAATGAAAGAGACTTTTCGGAGGTGACTCAAATATTAACTTATAAATTCTAACTTATAAGATGAAACACCCATGATATTGTAAAAACACAAACACGAATGAAAATAAAGTGCTGATACTGTTTAACTTAATAAATTATTTTCGGATGAAAAAATGGTATGCTGTTGAAACCAATCTAAAAGAGGCTAATGAACTTACTGCAATTTTTGTACATAGCTTAAAAACAATGAACAAAAAACTACTAACTTCTAAATTCTAAATTCTAAATTCTAAGATGAAAGAAATAGTTGTTTTATCGGGTAAAGGAGGAACAGGAAAAACATCAATTACAGCGTCGTTGGCTATGCTTGCAGGTAGCGATGCCATAATTGCCGATTGCGATGTTGATGCCGCAAACATGCACTTGCTAATGGGACCCGACTTTGCTAATTCGCAAAAATTCTACAGTGGGGAACTTGCTGAAATAAATTATGATATATGCACTTCGTGCGGCATCTGTGCCGAAAAGTGCCGTTTTGATGCTATTCATCTCACCAACAATACATACACCATTAATCCTCTGTCGTGCGAGGGGTGCGGGTATTGCGAAAAGGTGTGCCCCACCCACGCAATAACCATGAAAGAAAGATTTTCGGGTTATGTTTACTTTTCAAAAATCAAGGGTAATGGCTCAATGGTGCATGCCCGCTTGGACATTGGGGCCGAAAATTCTGGCAAGTTAGTTGCCAAGGTCAAAAACGAAGCCAAGAGCTTGGCAGAACTTCAGAATAAAACCTTTGTGATTGTCGATGGCTCCCCCGGAATTGGATGCCCTGTGGTATCATCACTATCGGGGGCAAACTATGTGGTTCTGGTAACTGAACCAACAGTTTCAGGATTACACGATTTGGAAAGGGTTTACAGCGTTATAAAACGATTCCGAATTAAAAGCGGTTGTATTATTAATAAGTTCGATATCAACCCAAAAAAAACTGAAGAGATTACCGAATTCCTAAAAAAAGAAAACATTACCCATTTGGCTAACATTCCATTCGATCAGGCGTTCACACAAGCCATGACTCAGGGTAAAACCATAGTAGAAAGCGATTCCGATCTACATCAATTACTTCTAACCATTTGGAATCAGATAAAACTTGAAACAAACTAAAAATAAATACTTATGAGAATAGCCTTTACATCAACAGGTAAAAACTGGGACTCAGCAATTGACCCCCGCTTCGGACGAACCGAATTCATTGTTGTTTATGACGAGGAAAATCAACAATTAGAGGTAATAGACAACAATGCAGTTAAAAACGAAGCCCATGGTGCTGGCACAGCAACCGCCCAGAAGATTTACGAAATTAAACCTGACGTGCTTATTACCGGTAATGGGCCAGGGGAAACAGCTGCCAGGGCATTACAGCAGTTGAACATGAAAATTTTTGTTGATGCCCATAACCTGTCGCTTAAGGATGCTTACGAGAAGTTTAAAACAAATCAGCTAACGGAACTAAACCTTCAATAATTATGACCCTGTTTCCAAAAGTAATTGCTGAACAGCGCACCACTTGTGATAGTTACATCGAATTTTGTCCGGTTGGAGCAATAACCATGAAGAATAGCAAAACTTTTGGTAACACCAACAGCTGCATGAACTGTAGGACTTGCATACGGATTTGCCCTATTAAAACATTTATAGTTGAGTAAACTCAAAACCACGAAGGCACGATAGCGAAATAGCACGAAAGCACGATAGCACGAAGGCACGAAGGCACGAAAGCACGATAGCACGATAGCACGAAGGCAAGAAATCACGAAAGAACGAAGGCACAAGGCAAGAAGTATGAAAAGAGATGAAACCCACATTTTACATAAACGCAAAAACAATAATGAGTCCAGTCAAAAAAGGCCAAAAGCAAACGCGTCATTGCGAGGAGGCACGACGAAGCAATCTGTTGCTCAAAGAGATATAGATTGCTTCGCTTCGCTCGCAATGACGAGAATACCTTTNNCTAAAATAAGGGTAGTACCAAAATATCAGAAAGATTACAATATCAACGCTTAGGCAGACTTAAAAGAAGGTGGGGTTTACCATGTTAAAGGGAAACAATGCTATTGCAAAAGACAAGAATTATACGTTAACACAATAATGACATTAAACATGGATACAGAAAATCATCAAAACGGATACATTCACATTTACACGGGTAACGGTAAAGGAAAAACTACCGCAGCCATTGGACTGGCTATACGCGCAGCTGGCGCTGGTAAATCTATTTTTATTGGACAATTCGTAAAAGGTATGCATTATTCAGAACACGATGCCCTAAAACGATTCCCTGAAATTACTGTTAAACAGTATGGACGCGATTGCTTTATCGTAAACCAACCCACACAGGACGATATAACGCTGGCACAACGAGGTTTTGAAGAGATGTCTGAATTTGTGTTGAAGAACATGTACGACATGGTAATTTTTGATGAAATTTGCATTGCGTTGTACTACAACCTAATTGAAATAACCAGCTTGATTGAACTATTAAAAAATAAACCATCGGAAATGGAAATCATTCTTACTGGACGATATGCCCCCAACGAACTACTTGAAATTGCCGATTTAGTAACTGAGATGAAAGAGATAAAACACTACTTCAACAATGGAATTGAAGCCCGTAAGGGTATTGAATACTAACTTAAAAACTTACTAATATGAAAAGCACAGATGTTTTAATCATTGGTGGAAGCGCAGCAGGAATGGTTGCAGCCACAACTGGCAAATCCCATTGGCCCGATAAAAGTTTTACACTGGTCAAAAAAACGAAAGACGTAATGGTTCCATGTGGTATCCCTTACATTTTTGGAACACTCGATAGCAGCGAAAAGAATATTATGCCCGTTGATGCAACAATACAAAAACTGGGGATTGAATCGCTGGTTGACGAGGCTACAGCTATCGACACAACT
>DFYV01000067.1 GCA_002383425.1 Bacteroidales bacterium UBA4073
ATAGCCCTAAGAAAAATAACTGGAAGTTATATAATAGTAAAACAGGGTTTTAGAATTAGAAATTACGAATTACGAATTACGAATTACGAATTACGAATTACGAATTACGAATTACGAATTACGAATTACGAATTACGAATTACGAATCTTGAATCTTGAATTTAGAACCTCGAACCTCGAACCTTGAACCTCGAACCTCGAATTTCAAACCCCGAAATGGTTGACGTTTAACGTTTAACGTTTAACGATTAACCTTGATCTTTTAACTTTTAACTTTTAACTTTTAACTTTTAACTTGATTTTGAACCTCGAATCCATCTTCGACGGACATGCCTGCCCGAAAGTTGTTAGCACATTGGTATTATAATAAAAAATTGTTCGGTAACGTTACTACATAATAAGCATTTGCTTATATTTACCATAATTTTTTGACAAAAAGCATAAAGTACAATGAAGCGATTACTTCTTATAGCATCAGGAATAGCATACCTAACCATGGGATATCTTTCGGCTCAGCCTACCAGAAAGCTGCAACAAGCCGATGCGCTTTACAATGCTGGTGCATACCACGATGCCATAGCCCTTTACCGCGACGATATCGACAAAATCAAGGATAAAAAAGAGCTATCGCTCTACCTGTTTAAGGTAGGCAATTGCTTCAGGCTTATAGGTGAACCCCGCCAGGCCGAGCAATGGTACGATAAAGCCATTCGTAGAGATTGCCCAAACCCTAAGGTTTACTACTACTATGCCGAGATGCTTAAGATGAATGAAAAGTATGACCTGGCCATTGAGCAATACCAAAAGTACAAAGTTCTGGTACCAAACGATCCGCTCACTGATGTTGGGATACAATCGTGTGAGCTTGCCAAACAATGGATTGCCACTCCTTCGGGTTATGAGATAACAAATATGCGAGCCATAAACTCCAAGCAAAGCGATTTTTCGCCGGCATATACATCGACCGATTACAACATTTTATATTTCACCAGCTCGCGCAACGGCACAGTTGGTAACAAAACAAGCGCCGTAACCGGCGAATACTTTTCCGATATCTTTATTACCGAATTAGACAATAAGGGCATATGGAGTAGCCCAAAACCGCTTGACGAAACCATTAACTCCCAGTACGACGAAGGAACCCCATCGCTGACACCCGATGGGAATAACCTGTTTTATACCCGCTGTAAGGTTAGCAAACGCAATAAACTTGGATGTCAATTAGTATATGCCAAACGTAGCGATGAGGGTTGGCTTACCCCAAAAGAACTGGAACTTGCAGCCGATAGCATGATTGTTGCCCATCCCTCAATTTCGGCCGATGGCACTGAACTGTACTTTGTAAGCAACCTCCCTGGTGGTAACGGAGGTCTCGATATCTGGAAAATAACCCGCGAGCAGGGATCTGAAGAGTGGAGCGCCCCAATTAACATGGGCCCGCAGGTAAACACCCCCGGAAACGAAATGTTCCCCTACATCCATCCCGATGGCACAATTTACTTCTCATCCGATGGCCATCCTGGTATGGGAGGCCTCGATATCTTCAAAGCCAGGAAAAACGACGAAGGCCAGTGGATAGTTGAAAATATGCGGTATCCGGTTAACTCTACTGCCGATGACTTCGGCATAATCTTTGAAAAAGACCGTGAAGCTGGCTTTTTCTCGTCACGTAGAAAAGGGGGACGAGGCGCCGACGACATCTACATGTTCTACCTTCCACCTATCAACTTTAACCTAATTGGTAAGGTTACTGACGACAAAACGCAAAGCGCAATTGCCGACGCAACCGTTAAACTTGTGGGTAGCGATGGAACCATTGCTACCATGCAAACCCCAAACGACGGTATATTCAGGTTTAACCTGATTCCGAACACCGACTACGTGATGGTTGCATCCAAAAAAGGATACCTTAGTAATAAGGCAAAAGAAACCACAAAAGGCCTTACCAAAAGCCAGGAATTCAATGTTACCATTGCCTTAACCTCAACCGCCAAGCCCATTGAAATACCAAACATATTCTACGATTACGACAAATGGGATTTACGCCCCGAATCAAAGGCGGCGCTCGACAACCTCATTCAGATACTTAACGACAACCCCAACATTACCATTGAGTTAGCATCGCATACCGACAGCCGAGGAACGCTCGATTACAACTACGAGCTATCGCAGAAGCGCGCTCAGGCAGTTGTTAACTACCTGATTGAAAATGGTGTGGCTACCGATAGGCTAAAAGCCAAAGGTTATGCACAAACCCAGCCCAAAGTGGTGGATGAGAATATTGCTGCACGCTATTCATTCCTCACCCCAGGAACCGTACTTGACCAAAAATTCATTGACTCCCTAACCAGCGAGGAGCAAAAGGAAATTGTTCATCAAATCAACCGCCGTACCGAGTTTAGAGTTCTAAGGGAGGATTACCAGAGTTCAACAAATTAATTGCCTTGCATCAAAATTAACGGTAACGGTTAATTCTTTTTTTGAATTGATAGGTGGTTGATGGTTGTTCGTTGTTCGTTGTTCGTTGTTCGTGAAAATGATTGACAGTTGATGTGATTGATGTGATTGATGTGATTGAAGAGATTGAAGAGATTGATTAGATTGAAGAGATTGATGATATTGATGATATTGATGTGATTGATGTGATTGATGTGATTGATTAGATTGATGAGATTGATGTCTTATAACTTTTAACTTTTAACTTTTAACATGATTTTGAACCTTGAACCTTAAACCTTAAACCTTGAACCTTTAACTTTTAACTTTATTCGAGAACTTTCCTTTTTAATGAAATTTGGCTTTTTACACTGGACTTATATATTGATAGGTATTGTAAAGCAAACAGTAATAAGAAAAAATAGAGTGAATTATGAAACGAACAGGCTTAACTCTTGCAGCTCTACTCATAGTTTTAGCAAATTATGCTAAATGTGAAATAGTTAAAGTAAAAATTTATTACGATAAAGAATGGCAAATATGCAAAGAGAACGAAGCGCATTACTTTAGAGAATGCCATTGGGATACCAATAAAAATTTTTTTGATGGCGAATTTCATGATTACCTGATAAATGGAAATAAAATTGCTGAAGGCAATTATAGCAATGGTAAAAAGAATGGATTATTTACATTTTACCATGATACCGGACAGGAATGGATCAAAGGTGAATTTAAAGATAATATACCTACCGGGAAATGGATCTGGAAATACCCAAATAATTTGACACATTTTTCTTTGAATTTTGAAAGTAATGATTTTCACTTCATGGAGATATTCGATGAACAGGGTAAAGACTTATCCGCTGAAAAGGTTGAATTCAAATACGTTTTTCAAAATGACAACCGTTACAGCAACATCTTAATTACGGGTGTTATTCAAAATAAGATGAAAGAAGGGAAATGGTACATTTTAAACAACAATGAAAAAGTAGGTTATGTAAAATATAAAAATGACAAATTTATTGAATCAAAAACAAACAATTCTTATCTAATAGTTAATGAGCAGTTGATTAACAATTCTCTTTTCATACCCTACCCGATTTATGCTTGCGAAAAAATTCAAATCGATGATGATGTTACACTGGATGATTACCAATTTCTAAACTCATACATACAAAACACATGGAAACCAATTGACTCAGCAATAGGCATCATAGAAGATTCCATTATTGTTCAACCTGAAATCAAACCGATGTACATTAACGGCATTGAAGGCATTAACAAAATAATTTCTAAAAACCTGATTCTCAATGTAGAATATGTCAAAAATTGTAAACGGTTTGGATGGGCATACTATGAAATTACTATTGATGAGCAAGGCAACGTGGTGGATAGAAAAATTCTAAAAAGTCCCGATGAAATTATTACCGAAATTGCACTGAAATCTTTAAAATCCCTAAAGCAATTCAAGCCAGCCTACTATAATGGAAAACCCATAAAGTCGAAATTCAGTTCAAGGATGCTTTTTCGTAAACCCACCATCGTTAATCCATAACCTCCTTGCTGCCGCACGAGTCCTCTCGTGTGGCTTTGCGATAGCAAAAACCTTAGCTAACCACAATAACGCCTTTTAGTAAACCCTGCTCTCCAGCATAATCTCTCGCACTACTATAAACCCTTGCTACCACACGAGAGGACTCGTGCGGTAGCAAGAGAATACAAGCCGATAGGCACAAGACTATGGAAAGCAAAGAACTTTCATATTGAAAAATTCCCTATATTTGAACCATGATAACAGGAAATGAGATAATCGATAAATTGAGAGAATTGAAACCAATTCTTGAAAAGGACTATGCCGTTAAGGAAATAGGACTTTTTGGTTCATTTACTGATGATACCTATACAGAAAAAAGTGACATAGATATCTTAGTTGAACTTGAAAGACCTATTGGCTGGAAGTTTTTTTCGCTAGAAATGTTTTTAGAAAAAACCTTCAACCGGAAAATAGATTTGGTAACCAAGAATGCCCTGAGAGAACAAATTAAGGACAGAATACTTAACCAGGTCAAGTATGTTTAAATGAAATACCCTTGATATTGTAAAAACACAAACACGAATGAAAATAAAGTGCATATACTGTTTAACTTATTAATTATTTACGGATGAAAAAAAACCGCAAAGAACGCCAAG
>DFYV01000068.1:0-43960 GCA_002383425.1 Bacteroidales bacterium UBA4073
ATTGGCTTTTTAGATTGGACTCATTCATTACTTCCCTGTAGGACACCCATTAATCGGGTGTCCTACTATATCATTATTACCGTTTTACTCTGTTTTTCCAAACCTGCTTTCCCACAGGATATTGTACATCATCAAGTTGAAATTGACAGGTTTGCTTTAGAGCTAAAGGTTATTGGTGACAGCACTTCGATAGTATCATCAAATATCACATTTACAATTACTTATAATAACTCAAACAACGCTTTAACCCTAACATTACCCAAGGCCCAGGAATTAAAAATAAATAAAAATAAAGCCAGGATTACCGATTCCAAGGGCAATGTTATATGGAAGGGTAACCTCGGGAAAAAATTGTTAAGTTCCAATTCCCTTAGCATCAAACTCGACCAAATAAAAATTTTAAGGGAAGGAACGCTACCATACACCGTTGAATGGGAAACAAACATTCTGGTAGTACATCCTGTTGGGAGGTTCACATGGCCAGGCCTAACAGGAAATTTCAATGTGATAAAATATTTGGGTTTGAGGGTATTTGCCGATGATGAATTCAAAAATAAAATTGAAACCAATATAGAGCAGAACACCAAACTCATGGATCAATCCTCAGGGCTAAGCGGTGTGGTATGGGAGCTTAGTAACCTTCAAAAAAACAAAGCCTGGCAAAACGCCAGGCTTATAAACAATCCTTACATAACAATCACGTTCTGATTATTTACTTATTACCTGAAAATGGTTTCATCCCTACCCTTTATCCTTTACCCTTTACCCTTTACTCCCTAACAATGGTTTCGTCCCTACTGGGGCCAACGGAAACAATCCTAACAGGGACACCTGTTTCGTGCTCAACAAATTGAATGTATGCCAGGAGTTCCTCCGGTAAGTCGTCGGCGGATTTAAAGCCCGAAATGTCGCACATCCATCCTTTAAACTCTTTGTAAACAGGCTCAATTGGGGAGTTAATGTCGTATGGTATTCTATCGGTTTCAACCCCATTAACCCGGTATGCCACAGCCACTTTAATAGATTCAAAAGAGCTGAGCACATCGGACTTAGTCATAATTAGCTGCGTAACGCCATTAAGCATGATGGCATACTTTAAGGCAACCAGGTCGAGCCAACCACAACGGCGTGGCCTGCCTGTGGTGGCTCCGTACTCAACCCCTACCTTGCGAATTTTTTCGCCAAATTCGTTATTGAGCTCGGTGGGGAAAGGTCCTGAACCAACTCGCGTGCAGTAAGCCTTAAAAATTCCGTAAACCTCACCTACCCTATGGGGTGCAATACCTAAGCCGGTACATGCCCCAGCACAAATAGTATTTGATGATGTAACAAAAGGATACGAACCAAAATCGATATCGAGCAAAGTGCCCTGAGCACCTTCGGCAAGCACCTTTTTTCCTTGCTCAATATATTGATTTAACTCGTACTCTGAATCAATAAGATCGTACTGGCTAAGAATAGCCACTCCCTTAAACCATGCATCCTCATGCTGCTCGATATTGCTATTGTAGTTGTATTGCTTTAAAATCTCCTTATGTTTATTTTTCAGGAAATTGTACCGCTCCCTGAAGTCGGGCAAAAGGATATCGCCAACACGAATGCCGTTCCTGCCGGTTTTATCCATATAGGTTGGACCGATACCCTTAAGTGTAGATCCAATTTTTTCCTTGCCCTTGACAGCCTCCGATGCAGCGTCGAGCTCCCTGTGCGATGGAAGAATTAGGTGTGCTTTTTTGGATATTTTGAGAGATTTTTTCAGGTTAACGCCTAACTTCTCGAGCGAGTGAATTTCCTCAGCAAAGACAATAGGGTCAATAACCACACCATTGCCAATCACATTAATACAACCCGGATGAAATACCCCCGAAGGAATGTTATGAAGGACATGTTTGATATTGTTAAACTCCAACGAGTGACCTGCATTTGGTCCTCCCTGGAAACGAGCTACTACGTTATAGTCGGACGTAAGAACATCTACTACTTTCCCTTTGCCCTCATCGCCCCATTGCAGTCCCAGAAGAATATCAACTTTACTCATTACCTTAAAATTTTTTATTGCTTTACAGCCTCAAGACTTTCATGAATTCCGGAAGAAACCCATATAAAGTTCAAGCCAAAAAGCATATAAAGGTAATGCTATTATCGCAATTCAGGAAAGGGAAATGCAATAATTTATTCGGAAATTTCTACCTTATTGATCTCGCTTTGACAATCCTTGCAAAGCCCATAAAGGTAAAGCGTGTGATACGAAACGTTAAAACCGCTATACTTTTGAGCCGAATTAATAATTTCCTGTATTCGCGGGTCACAAAATTCAATTACTTTACCACATCGGCTACATATAAGGTGGTCGTGCTGCTTACATTCATAAGCTTTTTCGTAAAGCGATGAGTTTGTCCCAAACTGGTGTTTGATTACTAAACCACACTCCAGCAATAAATCGATGGTATTATACAAAGTTGCCCTACTTACCTGGTAGTTCTTGTTTTTCATTTTAATGTAGAGGGTCTCGATGTCGAAGTGCGACTCCTGAGAGTAAATCTCATCAAGAATGGCAAACCGCTCGGGGGTTTTCCGGTGTCCTTTATGCTCCAGATAATCGGTAAGTATTTGTCTCACTACCACTTTAGTATCGCTACATATCATAACTCTAATTTAGAATCACTTCAAATAGCAAAGGTATGATAAAATTTTATTATACGGTAACAAACCGGAAATGGATTAATTGTTTTTTGAGGTGCAATTGATGGTTGTTCGTTGTTCGTTGTTCGTTGTTCGGAAAAATGGTTGATGGTTGACAGTTGATGGTTGATGGTTGATGGTTGATGGTTGTTCGTTGTTCGTTGTTCGGAAAAATGGTTGATGGTTGACAGTTAATGGTTGATAGTTCACGGTTCACGGTTGATGATTGATATATTAATATGTTATTATGATAATATGTTAATGTGTTGATGTGATGATGTGATGATGGTTAATTGTTGTTTGTTATTCGTTGTTCGTTAAAGGAATCTTGAATTTGAAATCTTGAACCTGAAATCTGAAATCTGGAATCTTGAATCTGGAATCTGAAATCTGGAATCTGGAATCTGAAATCTGGAATCTGAAATCTGAAATCTTGAATCTGGAATCTGGAATTTTGAATCTTGAATCTTGAAGTTAGGAAAGCCCGTTTTATTCAATCATTCATCAAACTTATCCATTCGCTTTACGTTTTCCATACCCTTCACCTTCATAATATTCATTATCAAATTATTAAGATGGGTAACATCATGAACATAAAGGTCGATATAACCTTCAAAAATGCCATCATGGCTTTCGATGTGGAATTTTCGGATGTTAACCATAAGTTCCTGGGAGATAACCCTGGTTAGCTCGCTAATTATGCCGATGCGGTCCATACCATTAACCTCAATACGAGCCAGAAACGAAAGCGCCATTTGGGTAGTCCACTTGGCAGCCACAATCCTATCGCCGTGTTGAGACATAAGCCTAACGGCTTCAGCACAGGTTGCCTTGTGAATTACAACGATGTCGTCGGGTGAAAGATAGCCAATTACCTCGTCGCCAGGAATTGGATTACAACACTTGGCTACCATGTACGTAGGATTTTCGGAATCGACGTTTTCACCAAGAATAATGGGTTTCCTCAAATCGAACCGGGTGGAAGTTTCTTCATCTGCTTTCAACTTTTTTGATCCAAGCCCGATTTGTAACTTCCAGTATTTAATCCACTTGTTTTGGGTGTTCTTTTTGAATATTTTTTTCAGGTTGTCGAGGTTTACTAGCCCCGAACCAATTTTGGTATAAAGTTCATCCTTCGACGAAACCTCGTAAACCGGCAAAATCTTTTTTAATACCCGGGACGAAGGTTGAATATCCATTTCCAACAACTTAGCTTCGAGTAGTTGCTGCCCCTTTTCGATTCTATTTTTCACCTCTCCTTTCAGGGCATTCTTAATGGCAGCTTTTGCCTTGGCAGTTGTGGCGAAATCGAGTAACTCCCACGTGGGCTTTTGCGATGCAGCAGTAATTATTTCAACCTGGTCGCCGGAACTAAGCTTATAGCTAAGGGGAACCAGCTTATGGTTAACCTTTGCCCCAATAGCCTTGTTGCCAATCTCGGTATGAATTTCGTAGGCAAAATCGACTGCGGTTGCGCCTTTGGGCAAACTGCGGGTTTCGCCTTTTGGTGTAAATACAATTATTTCGGAAGTGAAAAGATTCAACTTAAACTCATCGAGGAACTCAAGGGCGTTTTCCTGAGGATTCTCAAGCATCTCCCTAACACGCCTAATCCATTTGTCGAGCTCATTTTCCTGAGTGGAAGTATCCATTTCCTTGTACTTCCAGTGGGCAGCAAAACCGCGCTCGGCTATCTCGTCCATCCGTCGTGATCGAATTTGTACCTCAACCCACTTACCATTAGGTCCCATCACGGTACAATGCAATGCTTCGTATCCATTTGCTTTTGGAGTGCTAACCCAATCGCGCAGCCTGTCGGGTTTGGGCCTGTAAATGTCGGTTATTAGTGAGTATATGTGCCAGCACTGGGTTTTTTCGGGGATGTGGGGATATGGGTTGAATACTATTCGAACAGCCAATAAATCATAAATCTCCTCGAACGAAACGTTCTTGGTTTGCATCTTTTTCCAGATAGAGTAAACCGATTTGGGCCTCCCGTTTATCTCAAAGTCGATATTATTCTCCTCGAGCTTTTGAATTATGGGTAGCGTAAATTGGTTGATGAGGTGAACTCTACGCTTCTCATTATCGGCTATCTTGGCCTGAATCTCCTCGTAAATCTGGGGGTAACGGTATTTAAGGCTAAGGTCCTCCAGTTCAGTTTTTATGGCGTACAATCCAAGGCGGTGGGCTAATGGGGCATAAAGGTAAATGGTTTCGCTGGCAATTTTCATCTGCTTGGTTACTGGTAACGACTCAAGCGTACGCATGTTATGCAATCGGTCGGCCAATTTTATGAGAATCACCCGGATATCGTCAGCAAGGGTTAAAAGAATCTTCCTGAAATTTTCGGCCTGTATGGTAGAATTTGCATCGAAAACATCGGTTATCTTGGTTAGCCCATCAATAATGGAGGCGATTTTTTTCCCGAAAATTCGTTCTATATCGTCAATGGTGTAATCGGTATCCTCCACCACATCGTGCATGAGAGCACATGCCACGGCCTTTACGCCTAAACCAATTTCGCTGGAAACAATTTTGGCTACCGCAATGGGATGAAGTATGTAAGGTTCCCCCGATTTGCGGCGTACCCCCTTGTGCGCTTCGTTGGCCAGGTTAAATGCCTTCAGGATGAGCTCCCTATCCTCAGGTGAGCTGCATCGGGTACAGCTATTAAGTAGGTCCTCAAAATGCGATTGGATAAGTAACTTTTCCTCTTCGGTTTGCAAGTACATGGTAATGCCATTTAACTATTTAGGGTACACAACCGAAACGCTGCCCGTTTTAACAATATCGCCAGCATCGCTGGTACTAATGATAAGGCGATAAAGATAGGTACCCTCCTTCACAAATTCACCTCTGGAGTTACGACCATCCCAACCCTCGTTGCCATGGTAAACAATTCCTCCCCACCTGTCGTAGATGGTTAACGTATAGCGAGCTTCAAAGTTGATTACAGGCTTAAAAAAGTTACGCCGATTTCCATTAGTGCTGTGGGTGTTATCGTTTGGTGCCAATGCCGTGGGCATGGTTACCCCGGGTAGGATCTCGGTAAACACATCCCGTGAACGGCTAAGGGTTACCATACTGTTACCGGGTGTAATTTCGTAGGCCTCCACGTAGTAACCAAAAGTGATCCGGTAAAGGGGATCCTGCCCTTTAAATGCCGACAGGTCATCGGTAAACTCTGTTACTGTTAATCCGGTAGCAACGGTATCGAGGCTGCCCTGACCATCAGGGGGATCGTTAATCGTATATGACCTACGGAATAGTGCATACTCAATATGATTATCCTTACGTTCGGGAGTTCGCAGGGTATCGAGGAAAGCCTCGTTCCACTGCACGTTAACAGTTGTGCCCTTTGGTTTTAGCTTTGGTATTATGGAATTGCACAGGTTCGAGACCTTAATGGCTTGCCCGCAACCATTGTAGGCATCAACCTTGTAGTAAAAATTCCTGGTGCGCGCTGCCCAGGTATCGTTCGTATCGATACTCATGCTTTGAGTGGGTGTAATGAACGATTCCACCAGCTTGGCGCTAAAAATGCTCTGGGCGGTATCGGGCTGCTCCCATCGCCATAGCTTAAAATCGGTAATTTCAGTACTGTCGTCAATAGTATAGTAAATCCAATTTCCGTTATTGGTGGCTATAACGCTATCGATCGAAACATACCTTGGGCGGCGGGCCATTTTGGTATGAATCAGATACCGATTGGAAAAGCTCACCAAAGCGGTATCCTGCCGCGTTGCCCTGATGTAAAAGTAGTAATCGAGGTTTTCCTGAACGTTTTTTACGGTGTACCTGTTACCACCATACGCACCAATGTCACAAATTTGTTCATAAGTACTGGCATCAATGTTATTCCCCATAAAAAGCTGGTAACGGATATTCTGGTATGGCATGGTGTCGCGTATATCCCACCCCTCATAGCCCTTCCACGAAATTTTGAGCTCTGCATTGCAGCTATCGTACTCGGCGGTAATCCAAACCTGTGAATGTTTCTCTGTCATCTGGCTTGGTTCAGTTGCACCCTGCGAGGCAACCCTGTAGTAAACCCTTTGGCCATTTCCATTGGCACCTATGTGGGCATATTGAAAAGTATTTTGATCAACAGTATCAATTGGTACCCAACTATCGAGTGTCTCGTAATTCATGGGAATATAAATTATATAACCCAAAGGATCGGGATACTGCGGTTCATGGATAGGTTTAGTCCAGTATATGGTGATATGCCCGGTAGAAAGGTCATTGGTAATGTAATCGAGCGTGGGTGGGTTTGGTTTATCGTGAACCTGTGCCCATAATGTTGATGTACAATACGTTAAGGCAATAACCAGCATCAGATGTTTTGGCATTCCCATAAAGCTACTCCTTATACCCCTTAGGTTTTAGGCTGCCGGCAATGCTAACAACCATGCTATCGGTATCAAAATACCTGTTAGCCAGCTCCATTAAACCCGCAGGTGTAATTTCATTTACTGTCTTTATAAGCCTATCAATATACCCAAAGTCGAGGTTGTTAAACTGGAAAAGGCTTGCCATACTTTCGGCAATGGCAAAGGGACCATCAAAAGTTCTGAGTATTTGTCCTGTGATGTACCCCCTGACAAGTTCCAGCTCATCGGTGCTCAGCGGTTCTTTTTTTAACCTGCTCATCTCCTTAAAAATCTCATCAACGGTGCTTTCGGCATAACCCACTCCTACCTCGGTTGAAATAACCCATACCGACAGTTCAGCCATTGGGACAATGAACGATGATATACCATAAGTATATCCCTTTTCCTCCCTTAAATTACGCATGAGGCGCGAGCCAAAGTAGCCGCCCAGAACTGAGTTAAGAACAACTAAACCCGGCATGTCGGGATGGTTACGCTTTGGCAACACCCTACCCATCCGTATCGACGACTGAACTGTATCTTTTTTATACGAAAATACCCTTAAATTGGTTGTTTTATATGGCGGTAAACTAATACCAGTATCGGAATCAGACTTAAATACATGGCTTTCCAAACGTTTAAGGATGAAATCGGTTTGCTTTGCATCAACTTTCCCCGCTATTACAATCAAACCATTAGAGGCTTTATGGCGATTATTTCGGAATTGGATTACGTCGGCTTGCAAAAGGCTATCGTAATCATCGGGTATGGCAAATGAGCCATAGGGATGGCTATCGCCAAATAAAGCGCTAAAGAAACGTTGCCTCGATAGCGTTGAAACCTTTTCCAAATCGACCAGCAGCGACTGTTTCCCTTTTTTACAAAACAGATCCAGCTCGTGCTGTGGGAAGGTGGGGTTAACCAATAAATCGGATAGAACATCCACAGAGCGGTAAAAATGCTTACCTGTTGTATAAAACGAAACCGATGCAAAATCGCGGGTGAACGATGGTTCCAGGAAACTCCCGTAAAAATCGAGTTCCTCGGCAATTTGCCGTGAAGTTCTACTGGTTGTACCCTCGCTTAATAGCGAGATAGCCGCATTTGCCACCAACGATTTGCTCTGGTAACGGGTACCTGCCCTGAAAATCACATCAACCCTAACCAACTCCTGGCTTCCAGCATTAATAACCAAAACTTTAAACCCGTTGCTAAGATCGACAATATCGGGGGTAGGTATTCTGACTTCCGAAATGGGCACCCTTTGTGGCTGAACGGCTCTATCAATTTCCTGTGTGGTCATAATTTACCTCTTACCATTTGATTTCGATTTATAGTATAGCGTAGAGCAATTATTCTCGTTAAGGGTGATGTTAGCAACACGCTTAATATCGTCATTAGTAATGGAAGCGTAACGCTGTAGTTCACTGTTTAACAAATCTGCGTTGCCTAACAGCTCATAGTAAGCCAAATTCATGGCATTATTAAGAACATTTTCCTGCTCAAAAAGGAAATTTGCCTCAAACTTATTCTTCACCTTTTCAAGTTCCACGCCATCGACTGGGGTGTTTTTCAACTCCTCAATCTCCTGATCAAGGGCCTCCTCGGCCTGACTAAAAGTAGTGGAACCGTAAAGTTGGCCAGTTAGTATAAACAATCCCTCGTCAACATCGCCAGTTATGTAAGCGTTAACGGAGCTAAACAGCTGTTTTTCCTTAACCAGACGCTGGTATAGGCGTGAGGAATGGCCATTGGAGAGTAAATCGGAAAGCAAATCAACAGCAGCGTAATCAGCATGCAAACGGTTGCACATATGGTAAGCCTTGTAGATCGCATTAAAAGGGACATCACGTTCCAAGGTCAAATGGCGGGACTCGTTCTGTTCCGGTTCCTGAGGTATGGATTTACTAACCAGCTGACGTGGTTCAATGGAGCCAAACCATTTTTGGGTCAAACTTAAAATATTATCAGGTTCTACCGGCCCAGCAACACATAGTATTGCATTATTTGGTGCATAATGGCTAAAAAAGAAATTTTTTACATCGATCAACGTTGCCCGGCTAATATGCTCAGGCGATTGGCCAATGGTAGGCCAACGGTAAGGATGAACCTTGTAGGACAATGGCCTGAGATGAAGCCAAACATCGCCGTAGGGTTGATTAAGATACCGCTGGTTAAATTCCTCAATAACAACGCTTTTTTGTACATCGAGGCTTTTTTTTGAAAATGCCAGGCTTAGCATCCTATCGCTCTCCAGCCAAAATGCCGTCTCGATATTTTCGGCTGGTACGGTGATGTAGTAGTTTGTTAAGTCGTTTGTGGTAAAAGCGTTATTCTCACCGCCCACCCTTTCCAAAGGTTCATCAAAAACGGGTATATTAACCGAGCCTCCAAACATTAAATGCTCAAAAAGATGCGCAAAGCCAGTTCGCTCGGGATCTTCGTTCTTTGAACCCACACGGTACAGCAAATTGAAAGCGGCAATTGGGGTACTGTAATCGGTATGGACTATCAGGACTAAACCGTTATCCAGCTTAAATTTTACAAAATCGATCATACAAAAAAATTATCTTCAATATTAGCTATTTTTGTCCAAGTTTTCGACATTAATTGAATAGTTTTAGGGCACTGTGTTTATTTTGGAATTGTAGCCTATAGTAAAACAGCACACCAGCATAACTTTTATGGTGCGTTTACAAAAAAATTAATTAGATATTTGGAATGCAACTATTATCTTTGACAATATAAAACAAAAAACCCGGCTTCATCACCAGCATAAAAACTGGGAGAGGAATCACCGGGACTACAATGCAAATATAATACATTTATGGACAATAATGCAATAGTGAGTCCAGTCTAAAAATTTTACATGCAAAAGGCACATAAAAAAAGACGTTAGACGTTAGACGATAGACGTTAGGCGTTTGACGTTAGGCGTTGGGCGTTTGACGTTGGGCGTTGGGTGTTTGACGTTGGGTGTTTGACGTTTCACGTTTCACGTTTCACGTTTCACGTTTTTAATGAAATTTGGCTTTTTATACTGGACTCAAAAATAAATAAGCATGAGCAATGAGTAGAGATGGTTTAAAAATACCGCTTTTAAATTTTTGGCTTTTGTTCCGCCGTTTAGGTGAGCGCCGAATTACGCTGATCCTAAGTTTTATGATTGGTTTGTTAAGCGGGGTTGCGGGTGTTGCACTCAAAAATACGCTTCACTGGGTACAAAATGTTATTGGTGGGATAGTCCCCATGGATACAACAAATCTACTTTACTTCGGGTTACCTGCCGTTGGAATTCTATTAACCTTAATATTTGTTCGCTACCTGGTAAAGGACGACCTGAGCCATGGCGTAACCAGGGTGCTATACGCCATATCGCGACAAGGAAGTAAGATAAAATCACACAACATGTTTAGCTCCATAGTTGGAAGTGCCCTAACCATTGGTTTTGGTGGATCGGTAGGAGCTGAAGCTCCTGTGGTTCTAACAGGAGCGGCTATTGGCTCAAATGTTGGGAATTTTTTCCGAATGAATTACAAAATCCGAACCCTTCTGATTGGTTGCGGAGCAGCCGGAGCAATTGCATCAATCTTTAAAGCGCCCATTGCAGGAATAGTATTCACCCTTGAGGTGCTAATGCTTGATCTTACCACCGCTTCAATAGTTCCGCTTTTAATTTCGGCAGTTACGGCTTCATCAGTCAGCTCCTTCCTGATGGGACGTAATGTTATTTTTCAGTACGAAGTGATTCACCCTTTTACCCTGCACAATATACCATGGTTTGTACTGCTTGGCATTTTTTGCGGTTTCGTTTCACTTTACTTTATCCGAACCATTTGGAGCATTGAAAAACGCTTTAAAGTAACTCGAAGCCCTTATAAAAAATGGATTTTAGGAACAATAGTTTTGGGTATTCTTATATATATTTTTCCCCCTCTGTTTGGAGAGGGCTATGATGTACTGCAAGCGCTACTCGATGGCCGTCCGGAGTATATCTTTCACAATAGCCCTCTTTATGAGTTTCAGGATAATTACTGGTTACTTATAGGATCGCTTTTCCTGATAATTGCCCTTAAAGCCGTTGCCACGGCAACTACCAATGGAGCAGGCGGAGTTGGTGGCATTTTTGCCCCAGCGCTATTCATTGGTGGTATATCAGGATTCCTGGTAGCTAAGCTAATTAACCAGTTCAACTTTATCGATGTATCGGAAAGTAACTTTGCCTTAGTGGGTATGGCCGGAACCATGGCCGGTGTAATGCATGCTCCGTTCATGGCAATTTTCCTTATCGCCGAGATAACCGGCGGTTACGTCCTTTTTGTGCCACTGATGATAACCTCAACCATTGCCTTTTTAACCATTATGTATTTTGAACCCCATTCCATTTACACCAAATGGCTTGCCTCACGTGGCGAACTTATCACCCACCATAAGGATAAGGCGGTGCTTACCCTACTCAATGTAAACAAGGTTATTGAAAATGATTTTATGACGGTTGAACCTACCGAAACGCTTGGTTCACTGGTAAAAAAGGTAAGCCAATCGCACCGCAACATTTTCCCCGTTATTACCCCCGACCGAAAGCTGGTGGGGGTAGTTTCACTCGACGATATCAGACCGATAATGTTCGATACCTCGCAGTACGAGGCTATTACCGTTCAGGAAATAATGAATCTGCCACCCGAAATCATTGGCATTAATGAGCCCATGGAGTCGGTTATGAACAAGTTTGAGAGTTCAAAGGCATGGAATCTTCCAGTGGTCAATGGCGACGAGTACGTAGGGTTTGTTTCAAAATCCAAGATTTTCTCCGCTTACCGGAACCTTTTGGTGGAGTTTTCGGAGGAGTAAAGCATTCAAATCGACCTGTAAAGCCACCATCCATATTAAGAATAGTTATCTTCAAACTATTTACATTAACTTTGCAGCGTTAATTTTTCAGGCATGGATGTAAAAGATATTGTTTACAGCCGCAATGTGGTTGAGTTTGTTACGGTGGCTAAGGAATTTTGCGCTTTCCTCGAAAGTTGTGAAAAGCATACGGCAAGGTCGTTCGTGGGGGCATGCAACAAAGTGCTTCCCCTACTCTACTACAAGGCAACCCTTTTGCCCGAAACCGAACCCGTTTACGACGAAAACAATGAGCAGTTTGTAACTGAAGGCGACTATTCAACCATCGAGGGTAAGGTTGAATACCTACTTGGTCAGCATAACCAGTTCATTGAGGTTAACGACCCCCGTGCGGATGAACTTACAGGACTTTACACCGCAAGTATAGCCGAATACATAGCCGATATCTATCAGGATTTGAAAAACTTTGTGCTGCGCTATCAGGTTGGAAACACGTACGTAATGAACGATGCTCTGTGGGAATGCACAAACAACTTCAAGGATTTTTGGGGTATCAGGTTGGCTAACCTGATTAGAGCATTCCATATTCTTGCCCATCAAAACATCGACTTGGATAGTATTCAACATCCCGACGAGAGCGAAGGCACAGAGCGCGATACCTCGGATTGGTTCATTACCCGCCGGCAGCAGGATATGGATAATAACGATTTAGCTTGATGTTTGCCGCCAATATCGATAACGAAACCCTAAACAGCTTACCCCGTATCCATTTTACGGGGCAGATTGTAATCGCCGAAAACGAAAACGATTTAGCCCACTGGATTCCAATTCTTTCCGAAGAGCATATCATTGGATTCGATACCGAATCGAAGCCATCGTTCAAAAAGGGTAAACTGAACGGAATATCGATATTGCAACTTGCCAACAGCAAGCTGGCAATCATCGTAAAGCTCAGGCAAACTGGAATTCCAAATGTTCTTAAAAATCTACTGGAGGATAAAGAGATCGTAAAAGTTGGCGTTGCCATTCACGACGATTTGAAAGGGTTAATCAGGATACGACGCTTTACTCCCAACGGTTTCATCGATTTACAGCGCATTGCCCCAAATTACGGCATAGAGGGTTTAAGCGTGAAGAAACTTT
This sequence comes from Bacteroidales bacterium UBA4073, assembly GCA_002383425.1. Lineage (GTDB taxonomy): Bacteria > Bacteroidota > Bacteroidia > Bacteroidales > Tenuifilaceae > Tenuifilum. The sequence continues at coordinate 13,053 of DFYV01000068.1, forward strand.
CGGCAGTGGTACTGGGCGCAACCGTATCAAAAGGTCAACAGCTTAGCAACTGGGAAGCCGATTCGCTTTCCGAAGCTCAAAAAATTTACGCCTCAACCGATGCCTGGGTATGCCGGGAGATATACCTCAAGCTAATATCATCCACTCCGAAAGAAGAATACTAATGAGTCACCTCCGAAAAGTCTCTTTCATTGCATGCAAACCAAAAATACGCACGATTGAGAGATAGCACGATAGAACGATAGCACGATGGTACGAGATGAATAAAGATTTTCATAATTCTGGATTTGTTTACATTGTAATTAACACCGATATGTGTTCTTATTTATCCCATTTCGTTCTGTCGTGCTATCTTGCTTTCGTGCCTTCGTGCTTTTTTGCTTTCGTGGTTTTCGGAACATACACATACTAATGGAACATCCAAAAGTATTTCTTAAAGCTGGGAAGGAGCAATCGATACTCAGGTTTCACCCGTGGATTTTCTCAGGGGCAATAAAATCGGTATCAACAATGCCCTCCGAAGGTCAACTGGTTGACATCTGGAGCGCCAATGGCAAATTTCTTGCCACCGGCCACTTTGCCTCAGGTTCAATTGCCGTTCGAATTTTATCGTTCCAGCCCGTTGAGGTGGATGACAAGTTCTGGGTAAACCGTATAAGCGATGCTCTGAATCGCCGTAAGGCTATCGGGTTATACCCTAACAGCACCACCAACATTTTCCGTTTGATAAATGGCGAAGGCGATGCTTTACCAGGTCTTATCATCGATATCTATGGCGCTACTGCTGTTATGCAATGCCATTCAGCTGGAATGTACCTGGCACGTGAGGCCATTGCCGATGCTATAATGCAGGTTTTACCCGCAACCATTTCAGCCATTTACGATAAAAGCTCAGGAACACTTCCGTTTAGGGAGAAATTTAACCCAACCGATGGTTATATTGTTGGCTCCGAAAACACATCTGTTCAGTGCTTAGAACATGGGAACAGGTATCGCATTTCGTGGGCTGAGGGTCAAAAAACTGGCTTTTTCATCGACCAGCGCGAAAACCGATTACTGCTGCAGGGTTACTCCAAGGGAAAATCGGTACTGAATACTTTTGGCTACACAGGGGGTTTTTCAGTATCGGCACTAAGAGGGGGTGCTACGGAGGTAATTACAGTCGATAGCTCAACACTTGCCGTAACAGCAGCCAATCAAAACATCGAACTTAACTTTGGTGTTAATGCACCACACACCGGCATAGCCATGGATACCTTTGAGTACCTAAGAACATGCAACCACAACTTCGACATCATTGTGCTCGACCCGCCTGCCTTTGCCAAGCATAACGATGCCCTGCGAAATGCGCTACAAGCCTACAAAAGGCTAAATCTTGCCGCTATCAGGAGGTTAAACCCTGGTGGATTACTTTTCACCTTTTCGTGCTCGCAGGTAGTTAGCAAGACTGACTTCAGGAATGCGGTATTTTCAGCGGCTGTCATCTCAGGGCGACAGGTAAGCATACTGCATCAGCTAACCCAACCTGCCGATCACCCTATCAATATATACCATCCCGATGGCGAATACCTTAAAGGATTGGTTCTTAGCGTGCCATAAACATCACCTGACAAACGCCCAATTGGTTTCATTGGAAAGTGGATCGCTAAAGCTATACCCCTCGTAATCGAATAGTTTTAGCTCATCAACATTTACTATTCGGTTCTTTACTGCAAACCGCGCCATAAGTCCACGTGCCCGTTTCGAGAGTGTAGGTATAGTTTTAAGCCCTTCGGGACGATACTCCTTAAACTCAACGGTTATGAAACGATTTCCAAAGCGACTGGCATCAACCACGCGGGAGTATTCCTGTGAGGCAAGATTTACCAAATAACCATCACCAATTTTTTTATGCAAAAACTCTGTTATGCTATCACCCCAAAAGTCGTATAACGATTTATGCCCTTCAAGCTTAATTTTAGTCCCCATCTCCAAACGGTAGAGTTGCATTAAATCGAGAGCCTGCAAAATCCCGTATAAACCTGATAGTATGAAAATAGTTCTGTTTGAAAATTCTAACTCGTCAGCTGAGAAATCACTAGCCCTCAATCCCCTATATACATCACCTGCAAAAGTTAGAATGGCAGGTGTGCTGTTTTCAGCGGTAAAAGGTAATTGCCACTTGGCAAACCTCGTAAAGCTAAGGTCTGCAATATCCTGACTCACATTTAAAAGTTTTCTTAGCTCTACGGGGCTGAGCGACTTTAGCCAGCCAACAATTTTTTTTGACTCGTCGATGAAAACCGGTATTGTAGGCTTAGAGTTTATAGCATTAACAGTACCTCTCATGTTTTTTGCTGGCGATAGTATAATCCGGTAGTTTACTATTTGAGGCATGCCATTCAATTTTTTTTGCTTTAAACTCAAATATCGGAAAATTTGTTGTATCTTTAAAATTACGAACAAAGTACCCACCAAAAGGGTTCAAAATAAATGAACTTGATATTACTATCAGCATCAAAAGTTAATACTCAGCAATGGAAAACTGTAATTTTTTTGGCAGTATTCCTAACCATTTTAGTAAATCCTTTAAGAGATTTTGCGCGACCCGGTACAAAGGTAACGCTACAACTCAAGTGGAAACATCAATTTCAATTTGCAGGTTACTATGCAGCCATTGAAAAGGGTTACTACGCCCATGAAGATATTGATATTGAACTCAGAGAACTCCCCCAAAACTCAAATGTGATTACTGAGGTACTTGAGGGTAGAGCACAGTTTGGGGTAGCCAACGCCGAAATACTCATAAGCTATGTAAACGGAGCACCCGTTGTAGTGCTTGCCCCAATATTCCAATCAAGTCCGGCAGCACTGGTATCGCGTGCTGAACGTGGGATATACGGGCCTCAGGACATTGCCGGTAAAATCATAGAAATCAACGCAAAAAAATCGGGAGCAGTTGAAGTACTTACCATGCTCAACCTCGAAGGGGTAAAACCTTCGCAATACCAGGTAACAGAAACATCTCTCTCGCTTAATAAACTGCTAAACAACCAAACCGATGCCTGTGAAATTTACCTAACCAACGAACCATACTTCCTCGAAAAATTTGGGATACCCTACAACCTGATATCACCCTTAAAATATGGGGTTGACTTTTACGCTGAGTGCTTATTTACCACAAGCAAGATGATTAGCGACAACCCCAAGCTGGTTGAATCGTTTCTGAGAGCAACCATAAAGGGGTGGGAGTACGCACTTGAAAATCCCGAAGAAATAGCACAAGTTATACAAGCCAGGTACAAAACCACAAAAACACTTGACCACCTCATATACGAATCGCAAAAAGTTAAAGAGTTTGTAAAACCAAACTATATAAACATTGGGCACTCCAACAAAGGCCGTTGGCTGAGCATGATGGAAACTCTTCTGCAGGCAGGCCTAATAAGCAAAACCAAACCAATTGATGAGCTACTGTACAACCCCAATACAAGAAAATATTCAGTTCTTTCCGATAGGTGGTATGTAGTAGTTCTGGGCATAGTCCTGGTTGGTGTTATACTATTTCACTTTTGGCACATCAAAAGAACAGCTAAGCGTAACAATCTGGTTATCAACAACCATAAACTACAGGTAGATGACCTAAGGCATGAAATTCATACGCTAACCACCCAGCTCGAAGAAACCATAGAACGCAATAAAGACCTTGAATCGTTTAAGGAATCGCTACTCTCAAACCTATCGTTCGAGATCAGAACCCCACTGAACAACATCATAGGTTACAGCGAACTCCTGAACGATCCTAAAATTAAGCCCTGCCAAGCCCTTCAATTTTCAAAAGAGATAAACAAGAGCTGCCGTTTGCTCCAAAACCAAATTGACAACCTTATCGACCTTTCAAAGCTGGAATCGAACCAGTTCCGTCTTGTTTACCAGCGTATCAACATGGTTGAACTGATGAACACTTTACAGATTATGCTACTGAACGAACTTAAACTTTTCGATAAAGAGCACATTGCCATTAAGGCATTTATCGACCCTAACGAAATTGATTTCGATATACTATCGGACAAAAACCTTTATAAAGGAATATTCCAGCGACTAATAAATAACGCCATTAAATTTACCACCAAGGGATATATCGAAATTGGTATAAGAAAATCGGAAAGGGATGGTTACCTGTTATTCTGGATTCAGGATAGTGGTTGTGGAATGGAACCCGAAAAGGCTAAAGAAGTATTTAACCGGTTAGACACTGAAGAGCCGACCGATGGATTTGGCAGCTTGCACATGGGCTTGCCGGTTGTTAAAGGTATAGTCGATTTGCTGAATGGCAAAATTTGGATTGAAACCGCCGAGGGAACCGGAACAACTGTTAATATTGAGATTCCCTACACACATATTGGTAACTCAAAGTCAAACCATTCAAAAAAAGCATCACCTTTCTATATTCACCAGGATCCACCTAAACTAAATGATAAAAAGATACTTATAGTGGAAGATATCCAGTCGAACTATATTCTTTTAAACCGCATGCTGGAAGAAACAGGGTGTACGGTTGAACACACCAAAACAGGCGAAGAGGCCATCAAAATGTTTGAGCAAAACCATGATTTCGATTTAATATTCATGGATTTGCGGTTAGCCGATATGGATGGCATTGAGGTAACCCGCCATATCAGGAAGCAAAACACACAGGTGATTATTGTGGCACAAACAGCATACAGCTCCGGTGTTAAGGTCAACATGAGCATCGAGGCTGGCTGTAACGACTTTATAACAAAGCCCATTAGCCGCATCGACCTATTTAACATACTAAGGAAATACCTTGTGAAAGACGAAAGTTAAGAAACAGTGAAAAAATAAAACGAAAAAAGAAAGAACGTAAACCAAAAATAATTTTTTTTGTAAAAAAAAGTGTCATGACATATTATCCAATTTCAATTCAGAAGATTAAACAAAAAGTAGCTAAAAAGAAAATTTTTAGTCAAACAGGTCAAATTTTTGATTTTAAAGATTTAACTAATGTTAAGGAAATTACTAATAAATTCGGTGAAACCTTGACAAGAGTTGACGGAGAAATTCCTGTTGATATAGATGTTTCCGATGGACAAAGATTTCTTTTTATAAGCTACGACCAGTCAAAATATACTCATGGAATACATAAGTACCCTGCAAAATTTTTCCCAGAACTTCCAAGGTGGTTAATAAAAAAATACTCCAAACCGAATGATCTGATTTTAGATCCATTTGCAGGTAGTGCAACAACAAATATTGAAGCATTACTGGCAAAGAGAAATTCAGTTGCCATTGATATTGACCCCTTTGCAAGATATCTTGCAAAAGTAAAAACAACACCTATTGGTAAAAGTGAATTAGTGACAACTGTTGAGGAAATTCTAAAAAGATTAGTAGAATTTAATCCCAAACTAATCAACAATAGTGAAATCCCAGACTTCCCCTATAGAGATAATTGGTTCACTAAAGAGATGTTGTTAGAGTTAACACATATTAAAAAATCAATATACTCCTCAACTGAAAATGTAGATATTAGAGATTTGTGCTTAATATCAATGTCTTCCGTAATTAGAGCAGTGTCAAATGCTGACGATAATTGCACCAGAACTGTTGTTCGAAAAAGACTGAATAAAGAAATTTATCCTTCACTTGCACTAACAAAGTTTGCAGAAAATTTATTAATGAATTCTTACAGAATAATTGAATTTTCACAAAGATTAGAAAATGGTTTCACGGTTGAAATTCCTAACGATAATGATGCAAGATACTTAACATATCCTGAAAACTACTTTGACTTAGCCGTTACATCTCCACCGTATGCAAATGCAGTAGATTACCCTAGAACCCATCAATTAGAAATGTATTGGTTAGGAATTGCAAATGGGTCTTTGAGTAAATTAAAAGAACAGCATGTAGGAACAGAAGTAGTAAAAGCAGCTGATTACAAACAACTTCACAGGATTGGCGACTTAGAAGCTGACAATAAAATCGAGAAAATATTTAAACTTGACCAAAGAAGAGCTTTTATTGCATATAAATACCTCTACGATATGAAATTAAATATGAAAGAGGTGTATAGAACATTAAAACCAGGTGGCCGATATGTGATTGTGGTAGGAAATAATAGAATTAAAGGGGAATTATTTGAAAATTGGAAATACCTTATGAATATTTCAGGTAGCATTGGCTTTATAGTTGAAAATTATTTTGGTTCAGAAATAATTAAACATTTCATAAAAGTACCACGTGAAGAAAGAATAAACACAGACTGGGTAATTGTACTAAAAAAATAAGTATGCCTAACAACGCAGAAATAGGAAAACAAGCATCCATTGATGGATTTGCTCATGAACATATTGTGGTTGGAATTCTAATGAAACACCCATGATATTGTAAAAACACAAACACGAATGAAAATAAAGTGCTGATACTGTTTAACTTAATAAATTATTTTCGGATGAAATAATGAAAATATAAACAGATGAAAAAAAGAAACCGCAAAGAACGCCAAGTTTTTACGCAAAGACCGCAAAGAAAAACTCTGCGACCTTTGCGTCTCCTTTGCGACCTTTGCGGTTAAAAAGATGGTTCTACCACGAATTTAATGAAACACCCATGATATTGTAAAAACACAAACACGAATGAAAATAAAGTGCTGATACTGTTTAACTTAATAAATTATTTTCGGATGAAACGTTATCAAAATGTTTCATTAGTCGATTTGCCACTGTCTCCATACGACATTATAATTGCAAGGAGATTGGATGATGGGAAAGAAGATGTTATTAGAGTCCAGGTAAAAACAGCAAGAAAAAGCGTGAGTTTTACAGGAGGTACACGAGGAGGCGTTGATAGAGAATATAAATCAGATGTTAAAACATATACTCAATCTCCTGTCATATCTGATTGTATTGTTGGAATTAGGTCGAATCAAGACGGAACATTTGATTTATTCTTTATTCCTACTGTTTTAATTAGTTATTTTGGAACCAAAAGTAAGAGCCTTGGTGCTATTGAATTTTTCAAAAATAATTATGACATTCTTGAAAACTGCAAGAATCACGAATACATTATTGATATTGCTAAAAAACAGGGAGTTATTTAAATTTCTGTCTTAGCCTAAAGGGAACCGCGCCAGGGGTGGCTCATCGAGGGGTGATGTTTTCCCCAGCAGGTAGCTGTAATAACCAACAATAGCTATCATGGCTGCGTTGTCGGTGGTGAACTGCTTTTTGGGCAGGTAAACCCGCCATCCCTTTTTCTGGCCTAAAGCCATCAGAGCGCTTCGTAAACCCGAATTTGCGGCTACGCCACCGGCAATGGCTACCTCATTTATACTGTACTTACGAACCGCTTGCTCAACCTTATCAAGCAGAATACCTATAATGGTTTGTTGGAGCGAAGCGCAAATATCGGGAAGGTGTTCGTTAATAAAATCCGAATTTTCATTCAGCCTATCGCGCAGGGTGTAAAGAAAGGATGTTTTTAACCCACTGAAGCTAAAATCCAGGTTGGGTATTTTGGGCTTGGCAAACTCAATGAATTTTGGGTTACCGGTTGATGCAAGCCTATCGATTTGCGGTCCGCCCGGATATGGCAAACCAAGTACTTTTGCGCATTTATCAAAAGCCTCACCAGCAGCATCATCAATGGTTTGGCCAACTACTTCCATTTCAACAGGACTTCGAACCAATACGATTTGAGTATGCCCGCCCGAAACCAGCAGGCATAGAAAAGGGAACGAGGGGTGAACAGCATTGGGCTCATCCTTGATAAAGTGCGAAAGTACATGCCCCTGCAAGTGGTTAACCGAAATTATTGGAACTCCCAGTGCGATTGCAACTCCTTTTGCAAAAGACGCTCCTACCAGTAATGAACCCAACAAGCCAGGTCCACGGGTGTAAGCTATTGCATCGATCTGCGATATCGGTAAACCCGCATCACGCAAGGCAGCGTCAACAACGGGAATAATATTTGCCTGATGAGCCCTCGAAGCCAATTCCGGTACAACACCTCCGTACTGCCTATGAACCTCCTGGCTGCTTATAACATTCGATAAAAGTTGCTGATCGCAAATGATTGCAGCCGATGTATCATCGCACGACGATTCTATCCCAAGTATTGTTACGCTCATCAACAAAAAATTAAAAATTACATAAAAAACCTTAAAAGCATGCCTCTCCTATTTCAAAAGCTCAAGTAATTGTATATTTTAGGAACAAATTTTGTTGCTTTCAACTCTAAATAGCTTGACAAAGGTATTAAAAAACTAACGAAAATACTGGTTTGGGGATTTGTAGCACTACTTGCAATCCCTACAATAGCCTGGATACTCCTACAGAGCAGCCAGGTTCAAACCTTTATTGTTTCAAAGACCACCCATTTCCTACATCAAAAAACAGGGATTACCATTTCCATTAAAAAGATTGATATTAAGCCCTTTTCAAGTATTGTTTTAAAAGATGTTTACGTAGCCGATTTGGGTAACGACACCTTGCTTTACGCCAAAAGAATTACCACATCAATTTCGCAGATAAACACAAAATCGGGCATTTACCGCTTGCATAAGGCAAAGGTTGATGGCGCAAAATTCTACTTGATTTCCGATAGCACAGGGCTAATGAACCTTACTGCTTTGCTCAAGAAAATTAACCCCGATACCGCACAAACCCCTGATTCAGGTAAGTTTTCCCTTCAAATTGATAACGTACAGCTAAATGATTCCCGCTTCAAGCTCGTTCAGCAAGGGGCCGATAGCCTAATACCAGGAAAAATAAACTTTCAGAACCTCGCACTTCAGGATTTAAGCGTGGAGGCAAACGATTTTACCCTTCATGGCGATACCATTGCAATACTGATCAACAGGTTAACCGCCCGGGACCACTCAAAATTTCAGATTGAAAACCTAAGAGCCCATTTTACTCTTTGCAACCAGTACATGCATTTCAATAATTTACGGCTACGAACTCACGGCTCAAACCTTTCCATGAACCACTTAATGTTCGATTTTGAGAATTGGGAAAGTTTTAGGGATTTCACCTCAAAAGTTAAACTTGACGCCGATTTTGAAGGCACCTATCTGCACACCGCAACTTTAGCCTACATCGTTCCCGAGTTCAATAAGTACAGCATTGGCTTAACTATTACCGGGCAGGTAAAGGGCTATGTGGACGACATTAGAGCCCGTAATCTCAACGTTGGTTTTGGCACTATATCCGAAATACTGCTAAACGCAAACCTGACCGGTTTACCCGAAATTGAGAATGCTCTTTTCGCCATCGACCTGAAACAGCTTAAAACATCAAGCAAGGATTTACAGCAATTCACGGAGAATGGCAGCGGTAAGCCGCTTATAAATTTGCCAGAGGAGCTTAACCGTTTAGGGCAGTTGAGCTATGTTGGCAAGTTCTCCGGCTACCTTAGCGATTTTGTCACCTACGGAACCCTATCATCGGCGCTTGGTTCATTAGACTTTGACATTTGGATGAAACCCGGGAAAGCCATAAAAAGCGAATTCAAGGGCAAGGCATCTGCCACCAACTTCAAGCTTGGCCAGCTTATTGGAGAAAAGCTGATTGGCGATTTAACTTTCCTATCAAGTATATCAGGAACTATCGACAAAAAAGGAGACCTTAGGGCATTCACTGATGCACAAATCCAAAACATCGAGGTAAAGGGATACCAGTACAAGAACATAGATATATCGGGGAATTTGAGCAAAAACTCCTATACCGGCACAGTAAACCTGAATGACCCAAACTGTAAAGTCAACTTTTTAGGCAGGGTCGATTTTTCCGACACCATACCGGTATTCGATTTTTCCCTTTTTGCCCCACGTATCGATCTTGTTGCGCTTAACCTCAATACTATCGATTCTGTTTCGGTGGCCTCGTTTCTACTAACGGCAAAGTTTACAGGGAACAACCTCGATAACAGTAAGGGTGAAATTAAACTGGTTAACTCTTCCTACCGTAATCAGCGCGGTGAGTTCAAAATAGCCGACCTAACAATCACCGCCGACAATACCAATGAAAGTAAGGTTATATCACTAAAATCGGATATTGCCGAAGGAGAGATTCGGAGCAGGCTAAGCTTCTCAAAGTTTCCATACTACATGAATAGGGTGATTTCCAGGCATATCCCAGCCTTAAAGCAGGAAGAAACTAATGGAAAATCAAAGGCATCGCAGCTGAATGCCGAAGAGTACAACGATTACCTCATAAAGTTTAGGCTAAAAAAGACCCAAAAGGTTACCAGTGTTCTTACCCCCAACCTAAGCATTGCCGAAAACTCCTCCCTTTTTGGAATTCTTGACCCCAACAAGGAAACCCTGACTTTCAAGCTGAAAGTACTGGAATTAACCACCGGAAATACAGTCTTAAAAGATTTAACTGTTGATGGCGAAACCCTTGATAGTACGCTCGAAGCAAAGGTACTTATGCCAGAGATTAAGATTGGTAATAGTTTCATTAAAAATCTTAGAATAAATGCAACAACCCAGAGCAACAACGTTAAATGTAACATCAGCTGGAACAACTACTCTACGCCAACCAATTTAGGTGATGTTAACCTTGTTGCTAATTTCAAGGATTACTCAAAGCAAAACCCATCGGTAAAAGTTGATATTTTCCCATCGGCACTTGTAATCAACGATTCTACATGGAATATTACGCCTTCCTCAATTAAAATCGACTCCACGTCAATTCAGACATCCGATTTTACCATCGCCAACAAACATCAGCATATAAAAATTGCTGGGAAGGCCTCGCAGCTGACCTCCGATACCATTTCGGTTTGGCTCAAAAACATTGATCTGTCGTACCTGAACTTTTACCTGCACAGTTTCGGGTACCAGCTGAAGGGGCGCATCAATGGTGAAGCATCGGCCACAAGCGTTATGCTTAACCCCATACTTCAAGCTAAAATTAGCATCAATAACCTTAACGTAAACGATCAATACGTGGGGGATGTAACATTTCACAGCATCTGGCACGGAACCGATAAACGGATAAACCTGCTCCTAAGTAATCAAAGGGCCGATACCCTTACATTTCTTGCCAAGGGCAATTACTATACCGATAACAGAAGTTTCAATTTCGATGTCAACATAAATAAAGCAAAGCTGAGCTTTATTGCCCCCCTACTTCAAGGAAGTGTTTCGAACATTCAGGGGGCTATAAACGGTGCGCTGAAAATTAATGGCGATTTAAATAAACCCATAGTCGATGGATACATTAACTTTGACAATGCAGGGTTAACTGTCGATTTTCTGAAAACACATTACACCTTTACCAATAGGGTGATAATCAGCAACAGCAACATCGTACTCAACAACTTCAACCTAACCGACAGGTTCAACAGAACATCTACCTTAAACGGCACTATTCAAACCAGCTACTTCAAAAAATTCAACCTGGGCCTTCGTTTAAATATGCAAAATTTTCTGTGCATGAACACGCGCGAAGTCGATAACGAAACCTTTTACGGAACTGTTTTTGCCACCGGTTTTGTTGATTTTTTGGGTACTCCCGAAAACCTTAACCTGAACATCAACCTTAAAACCGAGAACAAAACAGCCATATACCTACCTTTAGCCACAACCAGTACGGTTGAAGAAACCAATTTTATTAGCTTTGTTAACAACAACCCCGATTTAATTGAAATTGAAGAAAAACAGGATATTCAAACATCGTCATCCAATATTAACCTTACCATAGAGCTACAGGTAACCCCTGAAGCCGAAGCACAAATTATCATTGACAAGAAGTTAGGTGATATCATAAAAGCCAACGGTAGCGGAAATCTTCGTCTGGAGGTTAACCCATCAAAAGATATCTTCAGAATGTTTGGCAGGTATGCCATTGAACAGGGTGACTACCTATTCACCCTATCAGGGATAATAAATAAACGATTCAAAATTGAACAGGGGAGTTACATTGATTGGAGCGGCGACCCGCTGGATGCCAGTATGGATATAAAAGCAGTGTACCGGGTAAAAACCTCACTCAAGCAACTGCTGCTCGACGATAGCTACACTGCACGTGTACCGGTTGACTGTAAAATCATGCTATCCCAAAAACTACTTACACCATCCATTAAGTTTGGCATCGATTTCCCTAACCTCGACCAGCAAACAAGGGCTATGGTTGACGGCATGCTTAACACCGAGGAAAAGATTAACACACAGTTCCTTGGGCTGCTGGTCATAAACAGCTTCATCTCCGATCCCGGTATGACCTCCGCAAGTGCACAAACCTCAAATGCTAATCTGGGTACAACTGGCCTATACAACACCGCCAGCGAAATGCTTTCGAACCAGCTAAGCAACTGGCTATCGCAATGGAGCAAAAACTTTGATATTGGCATAAACTACCGCCCAGGTCTTGAAAGCGAGTTGAGCTCCGATCAGGTTGAAATGGCTTTATCGACCCAAATACTCGATAATAGAGTGTCAATAAACAGTAACTTTGGCGTGGGAGGTAACCCCAACTCAAGCAACACCCTTGTGGGCGATTTTACTGTTGACGTAAAGCTAAACAAGAGCGGCAAATTGCGTGGCAAAGCCTTTGCACGTAACAACAACGACGTTCTGCTAACCACTCAGCAAAATGACTACACCACCGGGGCAGGTATTGTTTATCGCGAAGATTTTAACACTTTGCACGAACTTTTCAACTCGTATTTTAAAAAAGGAAGTGATAAAACCATTGACACACTTAACCCTGTTAGTACCCCCACCACAACAAACGACACAACCAAAGCCATTCCCAACAGTAGCTTTATTAAGATAAATTAGCATAACACAAACCTATTAGAATAATACAAGGCGAACCAAAACGTTTTTTTACTAATTTTCGGAAAATTTTAAATATCATGAATACAATGCTATCCATGTTTTTACTACTGCAAGTTCAAGCTGAGGAAACTGCTGCAACGCAAGGTGAGATTTCATTAAGTTTTTTTGATCTTGCCCTCAAAGGTGGATGGATAATGATCCCAATATTCTTACTCTCGCTGATTGCCGTTTATATCTTTGTTGAGCGTTACTTTGTTATTCGCAAAGCCTCTGTAACCGATGTTAACTTCATGAACCGCATCAGGGAATATATTCATGAAGATAAAATAGATGCAGCGTTAGCCTTATGTCGCTCGCAAAATACACCGGTAGCCCGTATGATTGAAAAGGGGATACAACGCATAGGCCGCCCCTTACCCGATGTTAATGCGGCAATTGAGAATATAGGGAACCTTGAGATTTCAAAGCTGGAAGAAACCCTGCCCTTCCTGGCAACCATAGCCGGGGGTGCCCCTATGTTGGGCTTTCTTGGAACCGTTCTGGGTATGGTTCGCGCTTTCTACGATATGTCAATGGCCGGCAATAACATTGATGTGGGGCTTCTTTCCAATGGGATTTACACTGCCATGGTTACAACAGTAGCCGGTTTAATAGTGGGCATTGCCGCCTACTTTGGGTACAACTACCTGGTAGCCCGTATCGAAAAGGTTGTATTCAACCTGGAAGCTAACACCAACGAATTTATGGATCTGCTCTACGAGCCTGTTTCGTAAAATAACATACTCAATATGGCACTCAAACGAAGAGTTAAGGTTGAGCCAAACTTCAGCATGTCGTCCATGACCGATATTGTGTTTCTGTTACTCATATTCTTCATGGTTTCATCAACACTCATTCACCCCAATGCGCTAAAGTTACTGCTGCCTCAAAGCAATAGTCAAGTATCGGCAAAGCCCATAACATCGGTTTCCATAACCGCCGACAGAAATTTCTACCTTGAAACCGTTCCGGTTACCATCGGGCAGCTGGAATACCTCTTGCAACAAAAAATGAAAGGGCAGGATGACCCTACCATCGCTCTTCATGTGGACAGAAGCGTACCCATGGAAGAAGTGGTTAAAGTGATGAACATTGCAAAGGATAATAGGTATAAGCTGATACTGGCAACCCAACCACTACCAAAAAAGTAAAAATGCAATGGTAAATACCGAATACAGGGTAAAAGGAATGATAGGGACAATTCTGTTTCACGCTTCACTGTTGTTCCTTTTAATCGTATTCGGGTTCCACACCCCATTACCTTTACCAGCCGAAAAGGGAATACTAATAAGCTTTGGTGATTCAGACGATGGCATGGGAGTTGAAGAACCCCGTATTCAGGACGCTGCATCCAAACCCCTGCAACCCCAGGAAAGCAATCCTGATGAGGAATCACCTTTGACCCAAACCTATGAGGAAGCGCCAGCGCTTCCTGTTACAAAAAAGGAATCAAGCAAAAAGGATCAAACCAAGAGCAAAACAGAAACCACAACATTCCAACCCACTCAGAATACCCAAAAGAATCAAACCACAACCGAAGAACAACCCCGGTTGAACCAAAAAGCGCTTTTCCCCGGACAAAAAAACACTGGAGGTATCACCGGTGAGGGTGAAACCGGTAAATCCGGCAATCAGGGTGGATTAGACGGATCACCAGAATCAGCTAACCGTATAGGATCAGATGGAGGTGGTGGCGATTCTGATAAGGGCATAATTACCAATCTTAAAGGCAGAACAGCCCAAAGCCTTCCCAAACCCGAATACCCATCACAAAAGGAAGGCAGAGTGGTTGTTGAGGTTACTGTTGACAACAAGGGCAATGTTACCAAAGCGGTAGCTGGAGTACGGGGGTCAACCACTCTTGATAATCAGCTTCTGCGGGCAGCTGAGAAAGCAGCGCTTAACGCAAAATTTGATGTTAACCCCGGTGCTCCGGCATCGCAAATAGGCACTATTACCTACATTTTCAAACTTCAGTAATACTTCTAAAATAGAAGCAATTTCAGGGCAAAGGTTATCACACAAATTAACAGAAACCATCTAATAAACACAGCTCCTCTTTTTACTGCTACATGTGTTGCAACCCATGCTCCTAACATATTACCAATCCCCATCGTAATGCCAATAGAATAGTTGACCTGTTTATTGTAAATAAACACACCCAGAGCCAGCAGGGTGAATACAAAAGTAATAAGCACCTTAATGGCATTAGCCTTAACCAAATCGATCCCAGCCCCAAGAACAAGGCCTGCCAGCAGGAAATAACCAACCCCAACTTGAATAAACCCTCCGTAAAAGCCTATGGCTGTAAATATGATGAAACGCAATGGGGTCAAGCGTGTACCATAACTGGATACTGATGGATTGAGCCACCGCTCAGGTTTTACAAGCAGTAATACAAACATGAAAACCAAAAGTACTCCTATTATTCGGTTCATCAGCAGTTCATCAATATCAACTGCAACCATCGAACCAATAAAAGCACCAATGGCAGCAGGGATTGTAAGCCAAATCCCCTCTCTCCAATCAAAAACCTTTTTTTGCTTAAAGCCACCAATGGCAGCTATGCTCTGCATCAATATTCCAATGCGATTGGTACCATTTGCAACATTAGCTGGCAGCCCAAGGAATATTAGCACAGGTAAAGTAAGCAACGATCCACTGCCAGCCAAAGTATTGATAAATCCTGCTGCTGCACCCACTAAAACTACAAGAATGTAAAGCCAAATATTCATCAGGAGTACTTTTTATACTCACTCCATTCACACCTTATACCCTTTTCATGGGCAGCTGCGCAAATCTTTTCTTTTATCTCCTTTAGCTTAACGTAAGGTAACCACCCTAAGTTTAGAGTTGTCCGTTTACCCGATTTTTTATAAAAGGCTATATAGGTAGGCCCTATCTTAACTTTAGTGATAGTTTCCCAAATTATAGACTTTGGGATCTTGCTGAGCATCCCAAATTTGTACTCTATGGCATACGAGTCGGATTGGATATAAACATGGGCATTGTAGGTAGAGTAAGCAAAGTAGAAGTATATGGCAACCTCCAGGACAATTGGAACAAGCACTGCCATGCGTGTTGCATCGTTACCTATCAGGTAAAATGAGAGCGCCATAGTAATAATCAGAATAATTGCACCAACAATCCAAAGTCGAATAAGCTTTGATTTCTTATGTCCTATTTCATTAAGCTCAATGCTAAAGGTATCATCCATGACCTGTAATTTTTCATGCAATTTAGTAAAAACCCCATTAGCTTCGGCTACTGGGGTCAAATTTCTGCTACGCTAAACTACCATGCAAATAGCGGGAAATCATTCATCAACCTATTAACCTCATTCTTTACATCGGTAATAACCTTTTCGTTATCAATATTCGAGATTACCCTGTCAATCAAATCAACGATGACTGGCATAAGGTTTTCCTTAAGACCACGGGTGGTTATAGCTGGTGTGCCAACTCGGATTCCTGAAGTTTGGAATGGCGAACGGCTATCGAAAGGTACCATGTTTTTATTTATGGTGATATCGGCCATCACCAGTGTATTTTCAACTTTTTTACCGGTGATATCGGGGAATTTGGAACGTAAATCGATAAGCATGGAGTGATTATCAGTACCGCCCGATACTACCTTATAACCTTTATCGATAAACGCCTGAGCCATTGCAGCGGCATTCTTTTTTACCTGGGTTTGGTAATCCTTAAATTCAGGTTGAAGGGCTTCGCTAAAGGCTACTGCCTTTGCAGCAATGATATGCTCAAGTGGCCCTCCTTGTACTCCAGGAAAAACGCTTGAGTTAAGGATTTGCGACATCATTTTTACCTCGCCCTTGGGGGTAGTTAAACCCCATGGGTTTGGAAAATCCTTACCCATCAGGAGGATTCCGCCACGAGGGCCCCGAAGTGTTTTATGCGTGGTTGATGTAACAATATGAGCATAATTACATGGATTATCGAGTAAGCCAGCTGCAATAAGACCGGCGGGATGCGCCATATCTATCATCAGTAATGCGCCAACCTTGTCGGCAATTTCACGCATTCGCTTGTAATCCCATTCCCGGGAGTAAGCCGATGCTCCACCCACAATAAGTTTTGGCTTATGCTCAATGGCCATGCGCTCCATCATATCGTAGTCAACCCTTCCGGTATCTTCCTTAACCCCATACGATACAGCCTTGTACCACATACCGGAGAAGTTAACAGGAGAACCATGTGAAAGGTGACCACCATGCGAAAGGTCAAGGCCAAGGAATGTATCACCTGGTTTCATTACAGCCATGAAAACAGCCATGTTTGCCTGTGCCCCCGAATGGGGTTGGACATTGGCATACTCAGCATTGAATAGCTGCTTTAGCCGGTCAATGGCCAGCTGTTCCGACTGGTCAACAACCTCGCAACCACCGTAGTAACGCGCCCTTGGGTACCCTTCGGCATACTTATTGGTTAAAACTGACCCCATAGCCTCCAGTACCTGGGGACTAACAAAGTTTTCCGATGCTATAAGCTCAATGCCATGCATCTGGCGCTGACGCTCCTTCTCAATCAAATCAAAAATCTGATTATCGCGTTTCATCGTTTAATTTTTAAAATTAGTGCAGTAAAAATAAGCTTTTAAATACAAATTCTAAAACGGCCAAAATGTGTTACTCAACAACTTTTACTATAAGATGAGCCCAATCTAAAAAGTTTACACGCAAAAGGCACATAAGGCGTGATACGTTAAAAGCTAAAAGTTGGGCGTTGGACTTTGGGGGTTGTTCGTCGTTCGTTGTTCGGAAAATTAGTTGACGGTTGATGGTTGATAGTAATTCGTTGTTCGTTGTTCGTTGTTCGGGAAAATAGTTGACAGTTGACAGTTGATGGTTGATATACTTTGAATTACGAATTACGAATTACGCTTTTNNATTTTGAACCTTGAACCTTGAACTTTGAACCTTGAACCTCGAACCCTGAACCCTGAACCTTTAACCTTTAACCTTTAACCTCGAATATTATTCTTTACGAAAAACATCATTTCTAATGAAATCTGGCTTTTTAGATTGGACTCATAAATAGTTAACATCCAAATAAATAGCCTTTCCAAAACATAAAAATTATCCTCGTACGAATAATGCCTTAATAATATGGCTTGCCATTTTGGGATTTTCCTTTAAACGTCGGGTTGAGTATCCAAACCACTCCTTACCAAATGGTACATACACCCTCACGGTATGTCCATTGTTCACAATTGACTGACGGAGTTCCGGGGTTACGCCATATAGCATTTGAAACTCATACTTGTGTTTAGGAGTATTGTATTTCTCTATTAGTTTATATGCACCATCAATGAGCGGTTTATCGTGGGTAGCAATACCTACATATACCCCATTCTTCAAAAGAAATTCCAGATCTTCAAGGTAGTGCTGGTTAATCTCTTCGTACTTCTTGTAGGCAATCTCAGCTGGTTCAACATATATTCCCTTGCACAGCCTGTAGTTGTTGGGATGCTCATCGGTATGTATATCCATAAGGTCGTTCAAATCCTTAATGGTGCGTTTGAGGTATGCCTGAAGTACCAGCCCAACGTTTTTAGGGAACTCTGCCTTTAACCTGCGGTATAGCTCTATTTCCAAAGTGGTGCAAGGGGAGTCTTCCATATCGATACGTATAAAATTGCCGTATGAAGCAGCTTTTGCTACAATTTCGCGAATGTGATTATAGCATACCTCTTTGTCGATAAGCAAACCGAACGATGTTGGTTTCAAGGAGTAATTCCCATCGATGTTTTCCTTTTGAATGGTATCAATCAATTCCATGTATTCAGCCTTGTTGAATTCCGCCTCGTTCAAATCGTTAATGAACTCGCCCAAAACATCTAGGGTAACCTTAACGCCTTGGGCATTTAACTCCTTTGAAGCCCTTATAGCATCGGCTATGGATTCACCTGCAATGTAACGTTTCGAGAAAATCCACACCAATTTTTTGGGAAAGTAAGGTAGCATTGATGCTATCAATTTATTAATCATAACACATCTAATTTAATTGGTTAGAAAATATATTTCATTTTATTGAGTATTCAACACTAATAACCACCCGAATCCTTTTCATAATATCGGCATTACCCCCAGCATAGGCATCGCCACCCGATAGCGATTGATCCCTATCGACAATTGTAAAAAGTCCTTGGTTTGCTTTTTTTAGCTTTCCAAGCTTAACCTTACTCTCAGCAGCAAAAGTAGCAGCAGCTTCCTGAGCATTCTGAGTGGCCTCGGTTAACATTTTGGGTTTTATTTCATTAAGCTTAGTAAAGTAGTACTGTAGGTTGTTCGAATAATCGTTTTGGCTAATTACAACCCCTGCTTGAACAAGTTCATCGGTTAACCTGCTTACTTCCTGCACCTTATCGACATTTGAACTTCGAACCTGCAGCACTTTGACAATCACGTAACGAAAGTTCACATTGTCGTACCCACCATACTCATTGGCCAACTTATCATTGACCCGTATTTCACGGTTTATTATCTCATCCTTACCGATACCTTTCGAAATCAGGAAATCTACTATCTTTTTTTGGTCGTGTTCAATACGTTTGGCCCCCTCGGTTAAATCGTTGCTTGCTGCAATACAGCTGATATTCCAAACTGCCAGGTCAGCCTTTACCTCCCTTTCAGCAAATCCTTTTACCAGAATAGTTCTATCACCAGTCCTGAAGTTTTCAATTGATTTACCTATCAGGTAACCACCCAACCCGAATGATACTATCAGGCAAAGCGATAGTATAACAACATCCAACTTTTTCATGGCAATCATTTTTTTGCAAAGTTATCGAAAGCAATGATAACACCATAATTTCAGCCGTATTATTGCAACGTTACTTTTTCACAGAGCAAAACTATCTTTGATAAACCCAAAGATATATGAGTTCAGTCTATAAAGTTTATAAAGTTCATAAAGTTCATAAAGTTTATAAAGTTAAAACAAATTTTACAACGTTTTTTATAATGCTGATAATTAAAAACATAGCTTGTTTTGCTAAAATAAACATGCTTTTTATACCGGACTCATATATGTTTTGTGAAATAGAATTAGGTTTTCGCTTCATTACTGTTCTGAATTGGAGTTTGTGTAAAAACGATAACACTTTTGCATGCGACCATGTAAATCGAAAATTTCGGGGTAACACTTCCATGTACCCACCTACAACTATGTCTGCGACTTCGTCGTATATAAATAGCGGCTTTTCGACCTCGTAAAACTTAGATGAAATGGGTCATACATGGTTGTTTTCTCATAATATCAGAGTTCCTGACTTAATAGCAATATTTACCCCGTTGAAAACAGCTTTAAGGAATCATAAATGCGTAAATATATGTATGACAATAGATTAAATTCGTTAGTTTTCGCAAGCTTAACCCCGTTGGATATGTGCTTAATTTAAAACATTTTGCGCTTTATCATTTAAATTATCCTACGGGGTTAATTTCTACGGAGATAAAATGTCGCAAACTTTTATGCCAAAAATAACCGTTAACCGTTAACCATTTTTCCCTACAATGGTCAACCGTAAACCATCGACCGTCAACTATTTTCCATGACAGCGAACAACGAACGACTCTCAATTGAACCTCAAAAAAAATAAATCTTAAAAATAATTGTAATCATTATCGTATAATATATCCTTTATCTTTTTTTGCAATCTATATGAAAATTTTTCTAATGGCATTTTTTGAAGTGATTGCTTTACCATTTCATTATTGTTATTAATATACAATACCCTAAATATTTCTGTAAACCATTGACGTGTAGTTTGATTTGATTTTGTTTCAAGCAAATCTTTAACTAAGGCTTTTACGATTCCCGAATTTATTTCATTTTTTGATATAATTCTTAGCACTTTTACCTTATGGTGTACTTCTTCTAAAGATTTTGGAAAAGGTAAAGATTTAAAGTACTTATTCATTAATTTTTCAGCTTCCTTATTTCCACATGCAGTTAATACGGATAGACTATTTAATGCTTCAATTTGTATATTTTTATTTTCATTTTTTAAATAAATCCTATATTCCTCTATTGATTTGTTTTTTAATAGTTTAACTAAAACTTCACCAGAAATAGCTTCGTTTTCAATTTCAGTTTCAGTTTCATCCTCATCAAATATCACACTCATTTCAAATTTTTCACACGTATTATCATTTCCGTTAAATTTTTTCTTTTCTATTAAACTTAAACAGATTTGATAGTTTTGTTTTTCAAGCAACTCATCAATATATGGTTCGAATTCAGGATCGTTTAAACATATTCCTTCTTCAGTAGGTCCATCTACGAAATATGGAAAGAAATAATTGCAGTTTATACAAACATTTTCTTCAGTAGTTTTCATAACAATCATTTATTTTTTACCATCACTTCATCGGAATCTTTATGTTATATTATTTAAACTTTTCATGCTCACATGGGTATATAACTCTGTAGTCCGACTGCTCTTATGCCCCATAAATTCCAGTATATAACGCACATCTGTACCAACTTCAAGCTGATGGGTGTCATAGCTGTGTCGTGAACAATGAAGCATAAAGGTATGGTTCTTTTGCATTTTTTCCAAATTTTATTTAAGCAGAATTCAAGTCACAAATACAACTTTTTTTATTTTGCAAAAATAGCAATAAAAATTCATTAGGTGTTAAAAAGTATAATTTGTTTATTATTCATTTGGTTTTTTTAAAATAATTTGTATATTTGCATACGAATGCTTTTAAAGCAAGATACAAAAGGTTTTTCATGATAGATTTTAAAAGTTCTTTTTCAAGCATAAATACAAGATAAACATAGAAAAGCAGGATAGGCCCTCACAACATCTGTGAGGGCTTTTATTTCATTGACTATTATCAGCAACTTTCATGCAAACTACCTAATATGTTTGCACGCATGACAAACAAAAAAACTGCCCTTTTTGGACAGCCTTTTTTGTTACGCGTTGCAGATTTTATTAGAACTTATACTCATTATCATCAATCAGCTTATCGGCTATTCTGCGGCGTGCATCCTTAACGTTAACCGCTGGAACCATGCAGAGCCTATCAATTGCTGCAATTAAACTGCTTAAGTCAGGCTCCATTGCAAAAGAATTAGCAGCGTCCATGGCGTTTTTGCGAACACGGTCTGTGGCATCGTAAAGGAACACATCAAGTATATCTTTGTAAATGCCAATATTTTGGTAACCCATTGCCTCGAGCTTCTTAACCCTTAGGGCAAGTGACTCGGCTACGTACAAATCCATAATAATATTGCTAATGTTATTCTGAACTTCCTGCTCACTGGCAAACTGTTTGCCAAAAGCCTTACTGGCACCATAAATGCCAAGCATGGCAACCTTTTTGATGTTACGGATTGCTTGCATTTTTTGTCCGTAGTAGTCGCTTGAGCCAACTTCAGCTACAATACCATCGAGGTTACTGTAAAGCTGCTCAGCCTGGCCCATCAGGTCGAAATCGCCCTTTAGGGATCGTTTGATAGCGGTATCAATAACCAGCAAGCGGTTAATTTCATTGGTACCTTCAAAGATGCGGTTAATGCGTGAATCGCGATAGCTTCGCTCAACATTCATCTCGGCAGAGTAACCCATTCCCCCATGAATTTGCACTCCTTCGTCAACCACGAAGTCAAGCATCTCCGAACCATTAACCTTGAGGATGGCATCCTCAACCGCATAGTGGCTAATGGCATCAATTGCAGCACGGCCATACTCACAGCCTTCAGCCCTGTACTTTTCTATTAAGTCATCAATATCCTGGCTAACCCGGTAAATTGCCGACTCGTGTGCGAATGTTCTGATGACCATTTCGGCAAGTTTATGCTTAATGGCACCAAAGTTGGCTATTTTGGTATTGAACTGTTTACGCTCATTGGCATAGCGTACCGATTGGGTAATGGTTTCCTTAGCTGCACCAATCACGTTAGCGCCAAGTTTCATGCGTCCCATGTGTAAAATGCTAAGGGCAATACGGAACCCTTCACCGCGATTACCAAGCATGTTTTCAACCGGAACTTTCACATCGTTGTAGTAAACCTGTGCAGTTGATGAGCCTTTAATTCCCATTTTATGCTCATCGGGGCCAATTACCACGCCAGGCCACTTACTTTCGACAATGAATGCGCTTAACACGCGGTCGTTTTCAACCTTGGCAAAAACCACCTGGGTATCGGCAAAACCTGCATTGGTAATCCACATCTTTTGGCCATTCAGTATGTAGTATTTACCATCGTCGGAGAGTTTTGCAGTAGTTTTTCCTGAGTTAGCATCGCTACCAGCACCAGGTTCGGTTAAGCAGTAAGCTCCTATTAGTTCACCGGTTGCAAGGCGCGATACGTACTTCTGACGCTGCTCCTCATTACCGTAGTACAGAATAGGCATAGTGCCAATTCCACAGTGACACATGTATGCCACCGAAAAAGAATACCCTGCACCTGTAACCTCAGCAACAAGCATCTGGGTAATAAAATTCTGGCCAAAACCATTATATTTTTCCGGTACTGCAATACCAAGCATGCCGAGTTCACCTGACTTTTTCAAAATATTTTTCATGAGTTCACGATCGCCCTTATCGATATCGTTTAGCCGAGGGTAAACCTCTGCCTCTATGAAATCGCGGCAGGTTTGAGCAATCATTCTCTGTTCTTCGTTGAATTCTTCGGGAATAAAAATGTCGTTAGCGTCTATCTCGTTAACAATAAATTCGCCACTTTTAAGTAATTTCCTTTCGCTCATAGCTATTTGGTTTAAAGTTTGAAGTTATAGATTTAAAGTATCGGCAATTAGTTCAGCAATATCCATGTTTCTCATTTTTTCTTCCTGGTTTTTATACTTAATGCCATCGGTCATCATGGTCATGCAGAATGGACATGCTGTGGCAACAATATCGGGATTAACCTTTAACACGTCCTCCATGCGTTCAATAAAAACCTCCTTGTGACCCTTTTCGGCTTCCTTAAACATTTGTGCACCACCAGCTCCGCAACAGAGCGCAAAGCTACGGTTGCGTTCCATCTCTACCAGATTACCACCCAATTTCTTTATGATGTTACGGGGTTGCTCATAAATACCATTTGCACGGCCTAAGTAGCATGGATCGTGATACGTTATTTTAATCTCCTTGAACTTTCCCGTATCGAGTTTCAGCTTACCCTCATCAATAAACCTACTCAATAAATCGACATAATTGATAACCTCAAAATCGGCTCCTAAATCGGGATACTCATTCTTAAAAGTGTTAAAGCAATGCGGGCAGGTGGTTATCACCTTTTTTATGTCATAAGCCTTGAAAAGTTCAATAATTTGTAGGGCCTGCATCTGGAATAGCATTTCGTTTCCAGCTCTACGGGCAGGATCACCGGTACAGGTTTCTTCCTTACCCAAAACCGCAAAGCTAACATTAAGATGAACCAGTATTTTGGTAAAAGCACGGGCAACTTTTTTATAGCGGTCGTCGAAAGCACCGGCACAACCAACCCAGTATAGATATTCGGGTTTCTCACCTCGGGCAAAAAGATCGGCCATTACGGGTACTTCTATCTTGCGTGTTTCCATTTTTGCGAATCGTTAAGCGTTTGATGTGATAAATAGTAATACGGAAAATGATTACAGGACATTTATTTCTAAATCTTTTGCCCAGTTCAATCTATCGTCGGGCGAATACTGCCATGGCGCACCATTATTTTCAATATTACTGAACATGGCTTTTAGCTCACCGGGTGCAGAACCTTCTTCCATCACCAGGTAACGACGCATTTCAACAATGAGTTTGGGATGATCAATGTTTAGCGGGCATTCCTGAGCACAGGCGTTGCAGGTGGTACAAGCCCATAGTTCTTCTTCGGTTATGTAATCGCGAACAAGCGATTTGCCATCGCTATAATCACGGCCGTTTTTCAACATCATTGGACCTTTCTCCTTCATTCGTGCGCGTAAATCCATCATCACCTTACGGGGCGAAAGCATTTTACCGGTGATATTGGCGGGGCAAACCGAGGTGCAACGTCCGCACTCGGTACAGGAAAGCGCATCGAAGTAACTTTTCCACACCACATCCTCGGCATCCTTTACTCCAAAACGTTCCAAGGGAGTGTCGGCTGCTGGCGCTGCATACGCAGTAGCAGGGTCAAGCATCAGCTTTACCTCACGGGTTACATTATCCATGTTAGGTAGTTTACCCAGTGGCTCCAGGCGCGATAGGAATACATTGGGCACCGACATAAAAACATGGAAATGCTTGGAGTAAGGCAAATAATTGGCAAATAAAAAGATGAGCAGTATATGGGTCCACCAGTAAACCTGGTAATGGGTAAATACGGCTTCAGCAGACTTCCCGTTGAAAAGCCATGTGAGATGCTGGCTTACCGGGTAAAGCCCATGCGCTTCGTGCCCTACCAGCTCAGTCCATTTCAGGTATGCAGCATTCATGCCCATGAGTGAAAGCATGAGGATTAAAATGAGGGTAAGTGCAACATTAGCATCGATATGCGATATCCTCTTCATCTCAATTCCCTCAAATCGCTTAATGTGAAGGAATACCCTCCGGGCTAAAAATACAACAATGGCAATGGCAATCAGTAGGGCAAAGATATCGCCGGCAGCCATCATGGCTTTGTAAAAACCACCAAGTATGCTTAGCGACTTTTCGGTACCTAAAATCCCATCGATTACCATTTCAATACTGCCGAACAGGATAATACAAAATCCCCAAAAAACAAGGGCATGCATTAGCCCAATGACAGGCCGTCGGAAAATTTTTGTTTGCCCAAAAGCTACCTTTAGGGTAATCCATAGCCTTTTCCCAAGCTGTTTTACCGGATATCCCTTCCTGGTAAGCATGAAAAACCGTATGATACGTGAGATGGTGTATGTAAAAATACCTACGGTAATCAGCAGTGCTATGAGAAATATTACTTGTTTGGTCATGGTATTAGTTTTTGGTTTACAACGGTTTGGTTTATGGAACAAGCATTTTCAGCACTTACACTTATTTATCTAATAACCTACCGTATACAACAGCAGGTTTTAGGGTTGATTTTTGACTTATGACAATTTTGCTACTTACCCTTAAGCTCTTTTACCGCCTCAACCAGCTTTGGCAAAACTTTTTGGGCATCACCTACAATACCGTATTGGGCTACTTCAAAAATAGGTGCAGACTTATCGTTATTGATGGCAACAATATATTTTGATCCGCTAACACCTGCAATATGCTGGGTTGCCCCCGAAATACCAACGGCAATGTAAAGATTTGGTGCTATAATTTTTCCGGTTTGGCCTGCATGCTCTTCGGGCGGACGCCACCCCTCATCGGAAACAGGGCGTGAACATGCAGTGGCTGCTCCAAGCAGTTCGGCAAGTTCAACCAGAGGACTCCAGTTGTCGGGCGACTTCATGCCCCTACCACCCGATACCACTATTTCGGCATCGGTAAGCAATCGCTTGCCGGATTGCTTCTGGACATCCTTTACAGCTGTTTGTGGTGCCTCAACTTGAATATCAACCTTCTCAACCTTAACATCCTTGATGTTTTCTACCACGTCAAAAGAGTTTTGAGCTAAAGTGATAATTTTGGTATCGGTCTTGAGAACCACGTGAGCAAATGCTCCTCCTGAAAATGCACGTTTATAAACGGTAAAGGGTGAAAGGCTTAAAGGGAGTTGCGATACCCCTGACCCCAAAGCTGCTTTCAGCTTTACCGATAAACGAGGAGCAATAGCCTTACCGCTATTATTGTTAGCAATTACAATAACCTTGCTACCTTCAGCCTGAGCTACCTGAGCAATAGCATTGGTGTAAAGCTGGCTATCAAGATTTTTGAGGTTTTCGTTCTTTAGGCAGATAACCTTATCGGCCCCATACTTGCCAAGTACCTTAAGCTCATCGTCCGAAACTTCGCCAAGGGTAACAGCAGTTGTAGTAGTTGCCATCATTTCGGCTACCTTTGAGGCATACGATACAAGTTCAAACGATAGTTTTTTGAATTTTCCTTCCCAATTCTCGGTATATACTAATACTGTCATATTCAATTTTTTTTGGGGTTTGACCTTAGATAAGTTTAGTCTCGTTTTGAAGTAATGCTATAAGTTCCTTCGGATTTTCCGCATCCACAAACTTACAAGCAGCCCGTGGTTTTGGCATTTCGAACTCAACATACTCAGTCAAGGGTTCTATGGCTATTGGCTCATAAACCCTGATGGGTTTTGTGCGGGCCATCATAATGCCACGCATTGCAGCAATACGAGGTTCTTTGGCAATCCCCTTCTGCACTATAGCCACAAAGGGAGTAGGAACAGTAACTGTTTCCTTTCCACCATCAATCTCGCGAGTAATAGCTGCTTTTCCGTTTTCAATTTTCAAGTTTGAAACGGCCGAAACCGATGGTAAATTAAGGAATTCGGCAAGCATGCCACCCACGGCTGAATTGTTGTAATCGCTCGATTCAATGCCGAACATGATAATATCGAACTGCTCCTTCTTTACCACCTCTGCAAGCTGAGCTGCCACAAAGTATGCATCAACAGGCTCTGCATTGACACGAATAGCATCGTCGGCACCAATGGCCAATGCCTTTCGAATGGTTGGCTCGGTAGTAGCATTCCCAACATGAGCAACGGTTACACTTTTTACACCTGCTCCGGCATCATCCTTTAACTCAAGAGCCCTGGTAAGCGACAACTCATCCCATGGATTTATCACCCACTGTACCCCATTGGTATCGAACTTTGTATTGCCTTCAACAAACTTCACCTTTGTGGTGGTATCGGGTACATGGCTAATACATACTAAAATTTTCATTGACATTGTCTATTTACAAGTTAAACATACATACTGTTTTTCCTCTTAATTTTTTAAACCTGCAAATTTATAGCAATCCTGCAATTATCAAATTTGCAATTTAAAACAAACACCATATTCATTTGACTGCTAAGTAGATACAGTTATCCTTATTTTTCAACAACCATTCATTCATACAAGCGTACAAAACTAAATTAATTCCTATAATAACCAATACGGTTTTTAGTTTTAACACTCTACTACCAATCAGCTGATAGATTATATCACTGATAATCAATAATATGGAAATTAGTTCATTTTAACATACGTTTAATCATTTTTTAACTAATGTTGACCAAAATCACCCTAACAAAATTGATTTTAAACCGTTTAGATTAGTAACTTCAATTAAACACAAATTGGTTCAATGAGAAACGAGCTGATACATGGCCTGATAAAAAATCTTGATGATAAACTTGAATCATCGTTGATTCAATTTGAAAAAGTTGACAGGGAGGTTTCGGTGTATTTATCGGGCAATCCTGAGCTAACATCGGATGAATTTGTACCAGCTCTTATTAAACACTCCGATATTCGACATAGAAGCATAACATACCTCAAGCTAATGGTTATGCTACGCTCATACCTTAATCCCAATTGCAGATATATTTTAGGCGTTGAAAAAAGTTCTGGCATAAAAATTGATTCTAAAACGGAACAACTGCTAATTAACGAAAAGATGCATCCTATCATGAGCAATATCATAAATGTTGATGCTTTGGACAAGGAAATTTTTACATCCAGGGCTTACGACCAATACATTAATAAAGTTTACGAGTATTTGATGAGTAACGATAGATTTGAGGCATGTTCCATTATTGATACTATGAGGTTTTCATATAATTAGGTTTAGGTTTAGGTTTAGGTTTACAGTAGGTTAGGTGGATGACATCCGGAGTGTTTAGCGTTCCGGATGTCTTCTTTTTACAAAACATGGCGTTGTAGTAAGATGCGAGAACAGGGCGTGATGTGCGAAGTTAAAAGTTAAAAGTTAAAGGTTAAAGGATAGACGTTAGACGTTAAACGTTAACTATTTTTCCGAACAACGAACAACGAACAACTGTCAACCGTCAACCATCAACTATCAACTAATTTTCCGAACAACGAACAACATTTCTTCATTTCACATCATTTCATATATTTGTATGTATGGGAAAGTTTGAGGATATACTCAAGCAGTATTGGGGTTATACCTCGTTTCGCTCCATTCAGCTCGATATAATTGAATCGGTTTACAGCGGAAACGATACATTAGCCCTTATGCCTACCGGTGGTGGCAAGTCAATCACCTTTCAGGTACCTGCCCTGGCCATGGAGGGCATGAGTTTGGTTATATCGCCACTTATAGCACTGATGAAGGACCAGGTTGAGAACCTTCGGAAACGAGGGATAAATGCCATTGCCATATACTCGGGGATGACAAGCCACGAGATTGATGTAGCCTTAGACAATTGCATTTATGGCAATATAAAGTTCCTTTACGTTTCGCCCGAGCGTCTTACCACAGCCATTTTCCGTGAACGATTACGTAAGATGAAGGTTTGCATGGTTGCTGTTGACGAAGCCCACTGTATATCGCAGTGGGGTTACGATTTTAGACCTTCGTACCTAAAAGTTGCCGAGCTGCGCGATGTGCTTCCCAATATCCCTTTTCTGGCAGTTACAGCCACGGCTACGCCCGAGGTGGTTAACGATATTCAGGAAAAGCTGCATTTCCAAAATGGCAAAGTATTCCGAATGAGCTTTGTGCGCGATAACCTTGTTTACCTGGTTCGAAATGTTGAAGATAAGGAAAAATATCTGTTTAAAATTATTGAAAACATTCGTGGAAGCGGAATTGTTTATGTAAGGAATAGGAACAAAACTAAGGAGATAGCCTTAATGCTCCAGCGTGCTGGTCATGCTGCTGACTTTTACCACGCAGGCCTTTCCATGGAAATGCGAAATGCCAGGCAAAATGATTGGCAAACGGGAAAAACGCGAATAATAGTGGCAACCAATGCTTTTGGAATGGGAATCGATAAACCCGATGTACGTTTTGTGGTTCATATCGACCTGCCCGATTCCCCCGAAGCTTACTTTCAGGAAGCAGGCCGCGCTGGTCGCGACCAAAAACTCTCGTACGCCGTTCTCCTCTACAACGAATCCGATTCACTCAAAGTTGAGCAAAGGCTGGAAGCTAACTTCCCCCCAACTGATGAAATAAAAAGAGTTTACCAGGCTCTTGGCTCGTACCTGAACATAGCTTACGGGGCCGGTAAAGGAGAGGTTTACGACTTCAACCTTATTGATTTTTGTACCACATACAAGCTCAATATGGTGGTGGCCTATAACTCCCTTAAAATCCTTGAGCAGGAAGGGTATATTGAGCTTACCGACGAACTCGATAACCCAAGCCGTATAATGTTTCTTGTTAACAAACAAGAACTCTACAGGTATCAGGTTGCTCACGCCGATATGGATAAATTCATAAAAATACTCCTTCGCATGCTACCGGGCGTTTTTTCACAATACGTTAGGATTGACGAACAATTCCTTTCAAAAATATCCGGTTTGCCAATCGACAGGATATACGATAACTTGAAAACCCTGTCGCGTCAAAAAATCTTAAATTATATCCCCAAAAAACGAACACCCTTGGTAGTATTCTTGAGGGAACGGCTCGATGACAAAAATCTTCGCATTGAACCTGAACGCTACCAGATGTTACGAAAGCGTTACCTCGACCGCATGAATGCAATGCTCGAATACGCCCAAAGCCAGTCAAAATGCCGTAGCCAGTTCCTTAGCGAGTACTTTGGCGAAACCGATAGTTTCCGATGCGGCAAGTGCGACGTTTGCACCGCTCGGAATGAACTCGACATGAGCAAGTACGAATTCGACAATATACTTGATAAGGTAAAAGCATTACTTCAGAAAAGTCCGCTTACCCCCGAAATACTAATTGATTCAACAGGATTCAATCCCGACAGGGTGGCAAAAGTAATCCGATACCTTCAGGATACCGGTAAAATAAGCTTAAACAGTCAAGGTCTTTTGGAATGGACAAGCCGAAGGTAAAGTTTTTTAGGGCTTAGCTACTTCTCAAACCAGAAAATACAACTAAACCGGTTAATTCATTTTTTAAGCCGCCAGGAAAAGGTTAAAGGATAAAGTTCAAAGTTCAAGGTTCGAGGTTCAAGGTTCAAGGTTCAAGGTTTAAAATCAAGTTAAAAGTTAAAAGGCAAAA
>DFYV01000068.1:43969-44394 GCA_002383425.1 Bacteroidales bacterium UBA4073
CAACTATCAACAATCAACCATCAACTATAAGCTCTTAGCCCCATAAAAAAATAAACATTTTACCTCAAAAAAATTATTTGGCCCAACATTTGTTGTTTGCTTAAGTGTACAAATAAAAAAATTAACACCTATGGAACCACTCAATGAAACAGAATTGCTACAACGTCTCTATGAATACTCTAGCCAGGTTGGCTTTGATACCAATAAAAAAGAATCGTTCCGCGAGGTAATTTCATTCCTGATCGACATCGACCAGAACTTTATTTACACCCTCCTAAAACCGGAAGAGGTAAATTACGTATTAGCCCATCGCGAAACCGAGGAACGCCTTAAACATCGGCTTGAAAAGGTGATAGAATCACTTTAAAAAATCTATCTTCTTAAATTATGAGTATGCTACGAAAAGCACGATAGCACGAAAGCAA
>DFYV01000068.1:44540-56543 GCA_002383425.1 Bacteroidales bacterium UBA4073
TTGTGAGTAGAAAGAATGAAGAGAAAAAAATTCTAAATCCTATAATTCCTATATACTCGCTACTATCTACTAATTAATATCGGAATAGAACACGGATAACACGGATTTAACAGATTTACACAGATTTCTTATCCGTGATTATCCGTATAATCCGTGTCATCAGCGTTCTATTTATTTCTAAAAATGTTAACTAATTTTCATCCGAAAATAATTTGTAAGTTAAACAATATCAGCATATTATTTTCATGTGTGTTTGTGCTTGTGCACTATCATGGATGTTTCATCATTATGAAAAATGCCTAAATAAGAAACCGCAAAGAACGCTAAGTTTTTACGCAAAGACCGCAAAGAAAAAACTCTGCGACCTTTGCGACTGCTTTGCGACCTTTGCGGTTAAAAAAATTATGTTATATCCATGAGATTAAAACTGAAATGAATAATGAGTCCAGTCAAAAAAAATTAATAGGCAAAAATAACCGCTAGAAACTATATTTTAGCTTAAAAGTTAACATATCATAGTCTTTCAGTCCGGCAAAAAGGTTTTGACCCTTCCCATCAAAAATGTATCCTGCTAATGTTATTTCAGCATTTGGAGTTGCTTTGTAAACGATTTCAGGCATATAAACAATTGCATAATTACTATTAATATCGCCCCAGTCGGTTACAATAAAACCACCTCCAATAGGAGTAACTTTTAGCTTATCATTGAAAAAGTTTTTTTCGTAGCGTAAAAAGAAATAATCATTCAGCTCATCCGTGCCTCTTTCGTGAATAAAGCCATGCAGGTATTGCACATTAAGATAGGAGCCATCGGAGAAAAAATAATCGCCACCTACAACGAATTTTACATAAGGTTTTTGTTTTTCCAACAGCACGGAATCTTGTGTAACGGGTACTGGCGAACCAGGATAGAATGCTGATAAATCAGTGGTCATCACCATATCATGATCGGGTATAAATGCGGCAGCTTCGGCCCACACACCTATTCCGGCAATGCTGGTAACTAAATCTGCACCTATAATATGGGTTCTTGCATACGATAGCTGTGAATTTATATTAATTCCACCAAGCGTATCAACAGGCATTAATGTGTTTCTTGTTACAAATGGCAAACCATCGTAGCCCCAAACGTAACTTAGAGAAAAATCAACCCCTTTTGCAAATCCTTTGAACCTGAGGCCGGCCGTAGAACTTTCACCCAAATTGTATTTTGGCATCATCAGGGTATCCGAAAAGCTTTTTAGCACCATATCCTGTGGCATTTCCATTGACGGATTAAGTACATTGGCAAAAATACCTATAGGCATGTTTGCCGGCTGAAAGAACGGAACGAAAACACCTTGCAAAGAAAATTCATTACTGATGTAGTACTGCAGGTTGATGGCATCGGAACCCCTTTTTCGTCCGAAATCGATAATGTCTTCCAAGTCGTAGGGGTTCAGGTTGTTAGTCGGATTGAACTCGTCGGCAGTACCCCACACAATTTGCTGCCGGCCTATGGTTAGGTCTAAATTTTTGCTTAAAAAACCGTTTACTTGTACGTATGCCTCCCTGATTTCGAGATTGTAAGGGTCAACGATGCCTTTGTTGTACAGGTCGCTTGATTTAGCGGCGCCGGGTAAGCCAATGTTTCGTAACCAAACTTCGCTGTAAAATTTTGATTCACCTGAAATTTGCTTGTCTAATTTTAAACTCAGCCGGTTTTCGTTCCATGCCCAACTGTTATCGTCTTTTAGTAAAAGACGTTGGTTGCTTAAGAATTCACCCGAAAGTTTGAGGTCATTTTCATCCTGCGCATTGATTGTGCTGGAAAGTACTGCGATCAAAGCCAAAGTAGCTAAAAAGATTTTTGTCTTCATAAGTCACCTCTTTTAGTTTGTTTAGTTCTTAAAGTATTTCTATAGGTAAAAAGCCCGATCCCTGTCAAAATAATGATGACACCAACCCAGTAAACAGACCAATAAAAATTCTCCGGATAATACTCAACGGATAATTCAAAAAGGCTTTTTGTGGGCAATGACCAAATTTGACCGAGGGAATAATGAGCTAAAATAAAATTCGTATAATCCGCTGTAAATGAAACGATGACTGTTAAAGCGCCGAGTATTAATATTAAACGTTCATGAGGCTTTAGGGTAGCTTGCTCGTCGCAAGAAGAAAAGTAAAGCATTAATAAGGCGAAAATAATCATAAGAACGGTTAGAATGAGTGGAGTTATTACCGGACCTATCCAGGTTACCGGCAGCAGAAATAAAATATCCATGGTCATTAGCGATTCCGGCCAATCGATCAATAGTTTTAGAAAGACATAATAAAAAATATCCCAAACAGCAAAGGAAAACAAAAAGTAAGCAAAGCTTCTGATGGCTGATTTGCCGGCGAGGATACTAACGGACAAAAGCATGAGCAAAGAAAAGGCTTCTCTGATGATTTCCGTTATTGCAAGGTTTTGCGCAATGGGTTTTAAAGGAAAGGTAAATCCACCGGGATAGACAACTTGCCGTAGGTAAATTACAATCGCACTTTCAAAATAGCCCATCGAAACCGCAAAAACTGTTATCCAAAATATAGTTTTTAGTTTCATTTTATAAACTCCTATGTTGTTATATTTTAAAGAAATGTTTCAAAATCTGATAGTTTATAAAAAGAGTATAGATTATTTCTTTAGCTTCAAATACAAATTGTTTGGTTGCTTTTAAAAATTTTGTTTTTTGGTATTTTGTCGGATGCTTTAATCCTTTTAGATGAACCAAAATGACTTTCTTTTTTCTCGATTTGTAGTATATGTTAATTAAAGTTTCTACTCCAAACCGTGATTTTTTCATTTTATCCAGAATAGGTAATATATCTATTTTTCGCAATGCTCTTTCACCCGTCAATATCTTAAAAGGATTTAATTTGAAATGGATAGCTGTTTCAGTTGGCTGCCCTAAAACCATATCGGCCTCTTTACTGAAAACAGGAGTGATTAGCTGTTCAAAATGCTCCTCTTTTAAGNNCCATTGCATACCCTTTACCTTTATTCTCGGGAAGTACTATATATTTAAGTGAAGGTAAAAACTGAAGTTCGCTTAAAATTTTGTCTGTAGCATCTGTTGAACCATCATTTACAACAATTACCTCGTCAAAAAAGTAATCACATACGGTTGTTACTACTTCTCTGATTGTTTTCTCTTCGTTATATGCACAAATAATTGCTGAAATCATTTTCATACTGTTAGTTTTTTAAATTGTAAACTTGTTGGTTAACGCTTTGCGCCCATTCAATGTGCGTTTTGGAATTGTCAAAAGTATAGTATGGAATGGGTTTGCCAATTTTTACCCTTACGGTTTTATTTTCCTTGTTGAATATTTCACGAGGTAAAAAAACAAGTTCAAGATTCGTTTTAATTCCCAGTATTTTTCGGCCAAAGTAAACGATATAGAATAAGCGGGAGTTTCGGCCATAGAAAAAAACAGGGACTATATTTCGCTGGTGTTCAATTGCTTTGGTGATAAACGATTTCTGCCAATCCCTGTCCTCAATCCTGCATCCCTTCATTCGTGAAACCAATCCTGCAGGGAAGTGGGTGATTGGCAAATCTGAAGCGAATATCTTTTCTAATTCCAAGAGGTATTTCCTGGGATTAGTGCCGAAAACATTAACGGCAGCTACAATGGGTCTTATGTGAGGGATTTTTGTAAAAACTTCATTTCCGATCGCCCTAAAATCGCCGTATCTACTTGCAATGGTGTTAGTTAAAATAAGCCCGTCAATGAAGCCGAAAGGATGGTTTGCCACAAAAAAACACTTTCCATTTTCAGGCAAATTTTCGATGCCTTCAATTTCCACTTTGATATTTAATTCGGAAATGATTTTCGGAAGGAATTCTACTCCTTCATAATCAGCATAAACAGAGAGAATACGGTTAATTTCATTCTGCTTGATAATTATTCCAATCAAACTAACAAAAAATACGGGTAAGCTTTTCAGAAAATTTGAGTTGCTTTCCTTTATCTGTTTATGAACATCAATGTATCTTGTTATTGTTTTCATTTTTACTAAATTTAGAGGATTTGGCTTTCTGATAAAGCTTTTCTTGTTGCCTCCTTACCATACTCAATAAGCTCCTTTGCCCTGTAAAACTCGAATGTGCCTGCAGAATTGTGTGGTATATTTATTAGCAAATCGGGCTTATATTTTTCAATACTCATTTCTGCAATCCGGTGTATCATTGTCGAAGTGGTATCGTTTAAAAGTGAGTAGTAGCCCTTACTCTGCTTGTCGCCTGTTGAAATTAATGTTGTCAATGTTTTCATCAAACCATTTAATTTTCCGTTCTCCACTTTATTCCCTTTTGAAACATCAAGCATCTTCTTGCCATACAAATTCACCACAACAAGTATATCCCTGTTTTTTCTAACTACATGTTCAATAGGTATAGGATTTATTATTCCCCCATCCAAAAGTATGGTATGGTTGTATTTAACAGGAGTAAAAATTGCCGGAATTGCAATGGATGCACGAGCGGCTTCATAAAAACTTCCTTTCGTAAAAACCACTTCTTTTTCATGGAATATATCAGTAGCAACGGCAGCAAAGGGAATGGGCATATCTTCAATATTTATATCGGGGATAAAAGCCTTCATTTTATCAAAAACCCGCTCACCTTTTAATAAGCCATTTGTTGCAGGCGTAAAATCCATAAAACCCCATACATCCCTTTTATTAAAGGCACTTACCCACTCGGTATATTCTTGTATTTTGCCCATGGCATAAACGCCGCCAATAACCGACCCGATAGAAGAACCCGAAACAGAAGTTATTTGAAAACCTTGTTTTACCAATTCATTGATAACGCCAATATGCGCAAGTCCCCTTGAGCCACCACTCGATAGTACCAGTGCTACGTTTTGTTTCATAATTTATATTTGTATTTCAAGTGAAAATTTTTCAGGATATTTTGCTGATACATCAGAATATAGTTCAGCAACTTCCTTCCTAACGACTTCAATACTACTTAAGCTATCGATTACACCTTTAATTCCGATTTCTTTTCTTTTATAATCAATAAAGCCAACTACAATTGGAACATTTGCTCCTACTGCCATATAGTAATACCCTTTTTTCCAGCGTGTTGTTTTCGCCAATTGACCCTCCGGAGATAACACGATATGAAGTTCGTGGCTAATTTTAATTAATTCAACAACATAATCAATGTACTCCTTGGTTTTACTCACGGGTATAGAACCATAAATCTTAAAGAAATAGTTTAATGGAAATTTGAAAAATTCTTTTTTTGATAGAAATTTGTAATTTATACCTAACTGCATTAAATATAGTTTTCCATACAATCCATCCCAGTAGCTAGTGTGTGGGGCAAATATTATTATAGATTTCTTTATGTTTGGAAACTCGTCTTTTATTTTCCACCCCAACAGGTTAACTAAAATATATCTTGAAATTGTAGTCATACAAGAGTATTTAATTGTTTAAAAATTTTAAAAGGAGAATTGGGTTCTTTTGCCATTTCAAGTAAAATTAGCCTGTCAGCAATATTTGGGAAATTTTTATGTAACCAAACAATGAGTTTACCCTGATGAGTCAAAATCAAATTTTTGTTTCTATTAAAAGTTGCTTTAACGATAATTCTTGCGACTTCTTTCGGATGCATCATTT
This sequence comes from Bacteroidales bacterium UBA4073, assembly GCA_002383425.1. Classification (GTDB taxonomy): domain Bacteria; phylum Bacteroidota; class Bacteroidia; order Bacteroidales; family Tenuifilaceae; genus Tenuifilum. The sequence goes on from DFYV01000068.1 coordinate 50,200, forward strand.
TACTTTCATCTCTTGGAGTTTCATTTTGTGGCACTCCGAGTTTGTTTAGAGCAGCTTTCCTTATGTTGGATGATGTAAAACCCGGATGAACGACCAAAACTTTTAATCCTTTATTGATGGTCTCAAGTCGTAACGTGTTAAAAAAGCCATCCATTGCATATTTTGATGCGCAGTAGCCGGTTCTACCTGGCAAGGGTGTTAACCCCGAAATGGATGAAATGCCAATTACAGTTCCTTTTTGTTCAAGCAAATAGGGTAAAGCAAACTTCGTACAGTAAACAGCTCCATAAAAATTCGTGTCCATTAATTCTTTAATAACACTCAAATCTAAATCCTCAAAACTTGCTCTCATCGAAATACCAGCATTGTTGATAAGTACATCTATTTTTTTATACTTCTCAAGGGTTTTGGTAATTAACATTTTGCAGTCTTCAATATTCCTAACATCCGTTTTTACAGACATTGCATCACCCCCATGCATTTTTATTTCTTCTTCTGTTTTTTTTAACTCATTTTCTTGTCTGGCTGCAAGAACAACACTTGCCCCGTTATCAGCAAATTCAAAAGCACATGCTTTTCCTATACCGGAAGACGCTCCGGTTATAATAACAACTTTACCGTTGAATTTTCTATCCATTTTTACAATTGTTTGATATAGCATCTGGTTCGATTATGCAATCTGTATTCAAACTTATTCCACAGATTATTAATTTTTACATTATTTTCCATTTCACGGGTTGACTCGAAGTTGATAATTCCATTTTTAATGTAAGCACTCATAATATCTGTAAAAATAATTCCATTAACGCCCCTGTTTTGGTAGTCCTTTTTTACAGCTATTAATAATGCTTCAACGGTATTGTTTTTCTTTAAAGCATTCATAATATGGATAAAACCAAAGGGAAACAGTTTGCCTTTTGCTTTTTGCTGCGCTTTGGCAAGAGATGGCATGGTAATTCCGAACGCAACTACTTCATTTGTTGAGTTCAGAACAATTGATATGTATTCAGGTCTGAGAAATAATGCAAACTGCTTTTTAAAAGCCATAATTTGTTTTTTTGACAATTGCGAAAAGGCATAAATGTCTTTGTATTCATCATTGATGAGTTTAAATATATCATCAGAATATTTTAGAATTTCCTTTTTGTTTTTAAGCGAAGCACTATGGAGATTGTATCGTTTTTTTATTAATTCCGCACCTACTTTAAATTTTTCGGGTACATACTCGGGAACTTTGACATAATATTCAACCCAATCTATGTCCTTTTTATACCCAATTTCTTCAATTAATCTCGAATAGTACGGAAAATTGTAATGAGCAAAAGAAGTAGGCATTTCATCAAATCCTTCAATTAGAATTCCGGAAGCATCAAAAGAAGAGAATCCAAGAGGGCCGTGTAGGTATTCCATATTTTGACTTATTGCCCACTCTCTAACTGCCTGCAACAATAGTATTAGTACCTTTTTATCATTAACAAAGTCCAGCCAACCAAACCTTGCATATTTTATGTTGTGCTTTTCGTTGTACCTGTCATTTATAATTCCGGCAATTCTTCCAACAATTTCCCCGTTGTCATATGCTAACCAATATTTTGCTCTACAAAACTCAAAAGCAGGGTTTTTATCGAAGGATAATGTTAATAGCTCTTTTGAATGTATTGCAGGGACATACAGCTTATTACCAGCGTACAATCTATCAGGAAACTTAATAAATTCTTTTAGCTCTTTCTTTGTTGATATTGTTTTGATTATTAATCCCATTTCGTCAATTTTATTGGTTTAAAATATTTTTTAGTTTTTCTTCATTGTAGTATTATTTTTTTAACAAAATAGCCCCACTTGAATAACCACCTCCAAAAACCGATATAACAATAGTGTCATTCTGCTTAAATTTTCTCCAATTTTGCGACAAAACTATTGGCGTACTTGCAGAACCAGTATTGCCAAAATGTTCAATGTTGGTAAGCACGCCAGATGGATTTAATTTCAATTTTTTCGCCACGTATTCTATTATTCTGGCATTAGCCTGATGAGGGATGAGGTAGTTCAATTGATTAAGAGGAATACCATTTTTATGCAAAATCTGTTCTGTTTCCTGTATCATATATGTACAGGCATATTGAAAAACATCTTTTCCAAAAGGCATTTTTAAACCACCATTACTTGGCTTTAAAAAAACGCCATCAATACTTTTTCCAATTGTGCCTAAGCCAGTGGTATTTATATCAAGCACCTCTAAATCTTCATCTGAGCATCTTTCATTGGAAACAAAAACAGCCGAAGCGCCATCACCCCATAAAAAACCAGATGTTTTATCGGAAGTGTCATTGTAGGCACTATTGTTTTCGGAAACCACAATTAATGCTTTACTGGCTTTTTTATTGGCAAAATAGCAGTCAACGATTTCCATGGCATTAACAAAGGAAGAGCAAGCAGAACCAATAGAAAAACATTTTGCATTGCTAATATTAAATTGCTTTTGCACGGCATGAGCTAATGTGCCGACAGTATCATATGGCGTGTATGTAGCCCCTATTATTAAATCAATTTCATTTAATGGAAATGGCAATTCAAAAAAAGCTTTTTTTACTGCTTCAATTGCCATAGAGTTGGTGTTCTCGTTAGGTTGAGTTCGTCTTCTCTGCTTAATTCCACTTTTAGCAATTATTTCCTCATTGGTAATACCATAATTCTCGAAAAAGTAATCGTTTGGTATTACTGCCTCTGGTATATAATCAGATATTAAATTTATTATCATATAGGAGTCTCCATTTTTAATAGTTGTTCACCCGGTTTTCCTAATTCCTTTTCAATATATTTGCAAAGGCTTCCTATGTTTTGAACTTCAGGTATAATATTGTCGGGAATAGAAATGCCAAATTTGTTTTCAAGTTCAAGAATTATTTCTACCTCGTCAAGACTATCGCCACCGAGTTCTTTCATAGTAGATTCGGAGTTAATTTTAGTATCAGAAATACCTAACTTTTCCATTAGTATTTCATTAACTATTGTACCAATTTCATGTTGGTTCATTTTTTTATTGCTTAAACTTTCTTACTGTAAAATCATCGTCTGTCAAACCGGTGTCATACTTTACATCGGACATTTGCATTTTGGTTGTGTGGTTCTTTTTCAGATCGGTCATTTCTATTTCAGCAGCATTCCAGTAGTTGCCAATCTTTTTGAATGTATATTTTGCTTCTTTTATTTTATTTCCTGCCTTGTCGTAATATTCCATTTTTTCAGGATAATAGTTTGTTTTATTGATGTGTGCAATTACTTTAGAGTAATCAGATTTTCCTTTCGGTGTAAGTTCAAGAACGAAAACATTCGTTTCTGTTTTTGTCAATTTAGGAGTGTATTTCACCGAGAACAAAACAGATTCCATGTTATCGTACGAAAAATCATTGCTGATGTAATACTGCAAGTTGATGGCATCGGAACCTCTTTTTCGTCCAAAATCGAGTATGTCTTCAAGGTCGTAGGGATTCAGGTTGTTTGTGGGGTTAAGTTTATCGGCAGTACCCCAAACAATTTGTTGCCGGCCTATTGTCATATCTATGTTTTTGCTTAAAAAACCGTTAACTTGTACATAAGCCTCCCTGATTTCGAGATTGTAAGGGTCAACGATGCCTTTGTTGTACAGGTCGCTCGATTTAACGATGCCGGGCAAACCAATATTTCGAACCCAAACTTCGCTGTAAAATTTGGATTCCCCTGAAATTTGTTTGTCCAGCTTTAAACTCAACCGGTTTTCGTTCCATGCCCAGTTGTAATCGTCTTTTAGTAAAAGACGTTGGTCGGTGAGTATGTCTCCCGATAGCTTAAGGCTGTTTTCTTCCTGTGCATTAGTTATGCTTGAAACGGTAACAAGCAACAATATTAAAAAAATATTCTTTGTATTCATAGTTTAAAAACTATTAATTAGATTTCTGACAATTTTTGTTAGTAAATTAAAGTTGATAAACAATGCTAAAGCAATTTGATACCCTTCCAAAGCAAATTCTTTTATTGCTCGTGATTTACTTCTGGCTTTATCAAATTTGGTCGGATGTTTTAGTCCTTCGAGCATCACATATTTAACCCTTTTCCCCTGTGCCCGATAGTGTAGGTTGATTAAAGTTTCGACACCAAATTTTGAGTTTCGCATTTCCTTCAAAATTGTAAAAACATCTTGCTTTAACAGCGCTCTTTGGCCTGTAAATGATTTGAAAGGGTTGATTTTATGGTGAATCAGGGTCTCTGTTGGCTGCCCTAAAACCATATCGGCCTCTTTATTGCAAACAGGAGTAATTAACTGTTCAAAATGCTCCTCTTTTAAGTTTGACAAATCGGCATCAATGAAAACAATAATTTCGCCTGTTGAATTTTCTACCCCGGTTGCCATTGCATACCCTTTACCTTTATTTTCGGGAAGATGGATGGCTTTTAAAGGGATTTTGTTTTTTAAACATTCAATTATTTCCTTTGTTTTGTCATTGGAACCATCGTTCACCACAACAGTTTCTGTAACAATTTGAACCTGCGAAACAGACCTGATAACATTTTCGATGGTCTTTCCCTCGTTATACGCACATATTATTGCCGATACCTTTCTCATATTGCGTTTTTAAATATAATACCTGCTGTTTAACGCTTTGAGCCCGTTACCTAACGCAAATGCGTTTTAGTGTTACCATAGAGTTGGCGTTCTCGTTAGGTTGAGTACGTCTTCTCTGCTTTATCCTACTTTTAACAATTATTTCTTCATTGGTAATACCATATTCCCGAAAAAGTAATCGTTTGGTATTCCCCATTTAGTAAATAATTCGTCACAAGATTTATTATCATAGTTTGACCTTTTCATTGCTGACTTTTCCGTGTTTCATCTTTAGTTCGTCCCAAACAGGAGAAGCCAGCTTTTCCAGTTTGCGGTCATATTCCAGCATAAAGTCATGGTAGTCGCTGGAATGAAAAGCTTCGTCTGCCTCTTCATTTTCGGGCAGCACATGGCATTGCTGTGCATTCTCATAAAATGTTTTGTAATGGTCCCTGTAATAGCAGGGTGCTAACAGATTTCCGGGATTGTATTTACCTCCTATGTACTCTTTTTGCCATGCCCTACCCTTAACAAAGAGCGGCGAAAACATGGCATCGGACAGGGTTTTACCTGAGTTGTAAAGCGTGGTTACATTATCGAGATAGTAAGGCACAAAAACACAGGGCATGATATTTCCGTCCCAATTAATATAAAAATAACCACCAGTTCTGCCGCAGCAAATACAACCATTGGACATTGGAGCGCTATTCCAGAAATCTGCCACAAAGTATTCTTTTTCCTTTAGCAGTTTATCCTGAATTGCATGTAATTGCAGCCGCTCCTCGGGCGAAATCATCAAATCATTCGAGAAATCCCGGCCAATGGGCATGTACTGGAAAACCCACATGTACGTAGCCCCAAACTCGCCGAAATAGTAATCATAAAACGATTCGGTAAGTAACGTGTTTATATTTTTTTTCGTTGGTGTAACAGACAAACCAAAAGGCACCCCAGAGGCAATAAGATTATCTTTTGATTTCATTATTCTTTGGAAAACACCTTTACCTCTTCGTTCGTCCGTTTCAGCCTCATAACCTTCCACAGAGATGGCGGGCGTAATATTGCCTAAATCGGCCATGCGCGAAGCCATGTCTTTATTTATCAAAGTTCCGTTTGTGTACATTAAGAAGAAGCAATCGTTCCATTTTTCAGCTAAATCAAGGATAGTCTTGTTTTCGCTTTTGTACATCGTAGGTTCTCCACCCGATATTACAAAGAACCTCATTCCCATATTGGAATAGCCATCTTCTATAATCCTGTTGAGTAAACTCCAGCTAAGGGTTGTCCCCGATTCCGGAGATGAGGCAGCATAACATCCGACACACCTGAGGTTGCATTTTTTTGTAGGTGAAATGGTAATAAAACTTGGGGGAAGCATTCCATACTTGTTTTTAAAATTTTGCTTTGTCTCATTGGCATCATTTCTTCGTAACAGCACTGACTCAAGTAATGTGTCAAGTATCCCTTTCATGGCCTTTGAAGATATGTTTCCTTTGTCGATGTTTCTGACAAACGATTTATACATTGTCCACAAAGCAAGGAATACGTAATGCCTCACAACTTCCGAAGCCTGAGATTCCGGGTCATTGAATATCTTTTGCTTCATGTACTTTTCTAATCGTCCTTCCAGTAAATTTCTGGTAGTCTTATTTGTTACCAGGCTGTTTAGTATGCCAGAAATTTGTTTGTGTAATTGTACGGGTTTCATAGTGATTTCCTCCTTACTTTAATGTATCAGTATTCTAACCGTAAATTCATCATCCGA
>DFYV01000057.1:0-8214 GCA_002383425.1 Bacteroidales bacterium UBA4073
ATTCCGAACGAAGTGAGGAATCTGTGTTGAAGTTTATGGTTGATGGTTGATTTCATTTAAATTTCAAATTACGAATTACGAATTACGCTTGTTTACCTTTTACTTTTGCCTTTTAACTTTTAACTTGATTTTGAACCTTGAACTTTGTACCTTGAACTTTGAACCATGAACTTTGAACCATGAACTTTAAACCTTAAACCTTGAACCTTGAACCCTGAACTTCGAACCTCGAACCTCGAACCTCGAACCTTTATCCTTTTCACAGCGCATCAAAAAAAGAATTAGCCATTACCATTTGACAGGAAATACTGATTAAAATAATGGCTACTTTTGCATAGTAACCTCTAAAGATTTCGGAATGATGAAACCATTTGCACTAATCATTGTATCGGCGCTTATACTGGAGAGTCAATTAACCAACGCCCAGAGTTACAGCTTTGGTGTTTTTGTTGATCCACAGCTATCGTGGGTTAACTCCGATACCAAGCGGTACGATCCCAACGGACCTGTTACAGGATTAAACATTGGCTTTACCGCCGATAAATTCTTTGCTAAAAGGTACGCTTTTGCCTCCGGGCTTTCCATTAACACCATAGGAGGTAACGTCAGGTTTATGCAATCAGCCTATACCCTAAAAACCATCGATGGAGAGTATATTATTGACGTAGGCGATAATATCAAATTTAAATCACAATACCTCACACTGCCCATAGGCTTTAAGTTTCGAACAAATCAAATTGGATACATAACTTACTTTGCCAATGTTGGTATAAGTGGTAATGTCAGAATCAGAAGTTACGTATGGAACACAACCTATGATGTTTCCCGTGAAACCTTTAAAACCGATATGGAGTGGGGGTTTGCATCGTACTACATTGGGGTGGGAGGCGAATACTCCCTTGGCGGGGAAAGCGCCATTCTGTTTGGAATTTTATGGAGCGATGGCTTAACCCGAATCATCGAACTTCCAAACTCAAGCATAACCTCACAAAGCCTATCGCTAAAAATTGGGATAGTTTTCTAACATTAGGAAAGTCAAAAAATGAAAGTAGCGCTATCGCAGCAAAACTACACAATAGGGCACTTTGACCTTAATGCCGAAAAAATCATTACCTCAATTAAACGGGCAAAAGCTGAGGGTGCAAGACTAATTGTGTTTTCAGAACTATCGGTTTGTGGATATCCACCGCACGATTTGCTCACCCATAAGTATTTTGTTGAAAAAAGTTTAGCCACGGTTAATCAAATTGCCCTGCACTGCACTGACATTTATGCCATAGTTGGCGCTCCAAGTATGAACAGGAATAGTACCGGGAAACTTCTTTTTAACTCGGCATACCTTTTAGGCGAAGGGAAAGTAATAACTACATACCACAAAACACTTTTACCTGATTACGACATTTTTGATGAGTACCGTTACTTTGAACCTAACCCCAGCATTTACAGGCTTGCCGAGATTGATGGACTTAAACTGGCTATTACCATTTGCGAGGATATCTGGGACGATCAGCCAATAACCTCGGCATTTGCCAGAGGAAAACTTTACCGCGATGCACCAATGAATCACCTTTCAAAGCTGAACCCCGATGTGGTAATCAATATTTCGGCTTCGCCTTTCAGCTACAACATTGAAGAACGCAGGCTCGAAGTATTCCGCAATAACGTAGTTCGATACTCTAAACCAGTAATTTACGTTAACCAGGTTGGTGGCAATGCCGATTTGCTTTTTGATGGTGGGTCAATGGTAGTAAACGCCAAAGGCGGCATCGTTCTTAAAATGAAAAGCTTTGAAGAAGATTTTAGGGTGATCGAAACCAACGCCATCCATGACGAACCACCTGTGGAAGCGCAAACCCACATACCGGATAGATCAAGAATTGAGCGCATCCATAATGCCCTGGCGATGGGAATAAGGGATTATTTCGGTAAGCTTGGGTTTACTCGGGCAACACTTGGCCTTTCAGGTGGCATCGATTCCGCTGTTGTTTTGGCCCTGGCAGCCCAAGCGCTCGATGTGAACAACATGAGAGTGCTACTAATGCCATCGCTGTACTCATCGCCACACTCCATTGACGATGCAGTAGCTCTTGCAAAAAAACTCGGGGTTAAGTACGATATAGTTTCCATTCAACCCATTTTTGAATCGTTCAAAAGCCAGCTGAAAGCAATTTTTGTAGATAAACCCGAAGATATCACCGAGGAAAACATACAAGCCCGCATTCGGGGAACATTGCTTATGGCCATTTCGAATAAATTCGGTCATCTACTGCTGAATACCAGCAACAAAAGCGAAGCAGCGGTAGGCTACGGAACGCTATACGGCGATATGTGCGGAGCACTCAGCGTTTTGGGCGATGTTTACAAAACCGATGTTTACCAGCTGGCAAGCTACATCAACCGTAACGAGGAGGTTATTCCCATCAATACCATTCAAAAACCACCATCAGCGGAGTTACGTCCCAACCAAAAGGATTCCGATTCGCTTCCCCCATACGAAATACTCGATCCCATACTTTTTGCTTACATTGAGCAAGGCCTATCGGCCGAGGAAATAGCTATGCTTGGTTTCGATAGTACAACCGTAAACCGTACAATACGACTTGTAAACATAAACGAGTTTAAGCGCTATCAATCGCCACCAATACTAAGGGTATCGTCCAAGTCATTTGGTTATGGACGCAAAATGCCATTAGTTGCCAAATGGAGCTAAAATTGTTTTAAGTAAAAATATAGCATCATGAATGAGCCCAGTCAAAAAGTTTATATGCGTTAAACGTTAAACGTTAAACGTTAGGTCAAAGATAAATCTATAAATACTTGAAAATATAGTTTGCATTTATGGCGTTTTTATGATAAACATAATTGAGTCCAGTCAAAAAAGGCCAAAAGCAAACGCGTCATTGCGAGGAGGCACGACGAAGCAATCTGTTGCTCAAAGAGATATAGATTGCTTCGCTTCGCTCGCAATGACGAGAATACCTTTTTAGACTGGACTCATAATTTTTAATGAAACACCCATGATATAGTAAAAACACAAACACGAATGAATATAAAGTGCTGATACTGTTTAACTTAATGAATTATTTTCGGATGAAATTCGGCTTTTTATACTGGACTCATGAATAAAATTATGTTAATTTCATGTCACAAAGCATAAAATGGCGTAATTTTGAAAAAAAATGTCCAGAACTTCTTACAACATCGATATTGAAAACGTATTTGAAGGGGTATGTGGGCTTTTCCCTAACCTTAAGCCTGAGGAGAAGGCAATTATCCGAAAGAATATCACCTGCCAGTATTTCCGAAAAGGTGAGATAATATACATGGAGGGTGATACTCCACAAGGTTTGGTATGCCTTTCAAAAGGGAAGGTTAAGCTATACAAGGAGGGAGTAGGCGGGCGCGATCAAATTGTTCGCATGGCCAAGCCCATTGGATTCATAGGATATAGGGCACTATTTGCCGAAGAGAACTACACGGCTACCGCTGAAGCCCTCGAAGATTCAATTGTCTGCATTATTGAGAGAAATGCTTTCATGGGAATACTCAGAAACAATGCTGAGCTTACGCTTAACATACTCAAATCGGTAGCCACGGAGTTGGGTTTTTCTACCAACCGTACCGTAACCCTTACCCAAAAGCATATACGCGGTCGGTTAGCTGAGTCGTTAATATTTCTCCGTGATACCTATGGGCTGGAAGACGATGGCAGAACCATAAAGGTTTACCTGTCGCGCGAGGATTTAGCAAACCTATCGAACATGACCACCTCCAACGCCATCAGAACCCTGGCGGGCTTAGCTGATGAGGGCGTAATTGAACTCGATGGCCGAAGGATAAAAATACTTGATCATCACAGGCTGGAACGTATAAGCGATTTGGGTTAGGCTACTCCTGAAAATAAACGCGCTTAACGCGCTGGGAAACCGACGTTAATACTTCGTATGGAATAGTTCCCAGGGCCTTTGCCATGTGCGATATGGTTGGATGCTGACCAAAAACTACCACCTCGTCACCTTCTTTAACATCAACACCAGTAGCATCGAGGGTGCAGGTATCCATGCTGATATTCCCTATGGTTGGTACCAAAACCCCGTTGAGCATCATGCTGTAGTTGCCATTTCCAAGCATTCGCGATAAGCCATCGGCATAGCCAATCGGAATGGTAACAACGGTTGTTGGTTTGTCAACAACACCCTTCCGGCTATATCCCACGGTTTCGCCTGGTTGGATATGCTTAACCTGTATCACCTTACTCCTAAGGGTGCTTATATGTATCAGCTTATCGGAAAGTGTTGGACTAATGCCATACAGGCCAATGCCAAGGCGTACCATATCGAACTGAGCTTCGGGATACCGCTCTATCCCACCCGTATTAAGTATGTGACACATAGGCTGATAGCCTAAGGCATTGATTAATATTTCGGATGCCTGTTTAAAAGTTGCAATCTGATGTTGGGTAAACTGATCGTGGTGTGGCTCATCGCTTGCAGCTAAATGCGAGAATATACTTTTCACCCTCACGGAATTGGTTGACGCAAGAATGTTGATGAGCTCACTGAGCTGGTCAGGAGTAAACCCAAGCCTATGCATGCCGGTATCAATCTTAATATGTACTCCATACGAGCTCACACCCACCCTATTCAAAACGTTGATAAATTCCCTTAAACCTGTAAGGCTATATATTTCAGGCTCAAGATTAAACTCAACCATTAGCTCGTAAGTGCCAAACGAAGGGTTTAGAACAACAATGGGTAGGGTGATGCCAGCCTCCCGGAGTGCTACCCCCTCATCGGTATAGGCTACGCCAAGGTAATCGACACGTTGGAACTGCAGTAAATTGGCTATTTCGTACGAACCACTGCCATAAGAAAACGCTTTAACCATTGCCATTAGCTTAACCCCAGGATCCAGTAGGCTACGGTAGTAGTTCAAATTATGGGCAATGGCATTCAGGTTGATTTCGAGCGTTGTTCGATGAACCTTTCGTTCAAGCATGGTGCTAATCTGCTCAAAATGGAACTTTCGGCTACCCTTTATTAGTATGGCAGCATCTCGAATTTCTTTTCGCTTTAAGTCGAGCAAAAACTCATGCGTACTGCTGTAAAATTCGGCTTCAACCTCAAAGGCATAGTCGTAGCGACTTATTTCGGGTCCAATTCCAATAAGCAAATCAACCCCTTTATCCTTAAGCATTTGAGCAACCTTGGAATAAAGCTGTTCAGGGGCATAACCGCTCTCTAAGATGTCGGAAAGTATAACCACATACCGGTTGTGTTGCTTTTGCTGCATAAGGAAATCAATGGCAATGGCAAGTGAACCTAAATCGGAGTTGTAGGAATCGTTAATAATAGAGCAACGGTTTATCCCCTCCTTTAGTTCCAAACGCATGGCTACGGGCTGCAAGGTATGTAACCGCTTATCGATATCATGAACACTATAACCCAGCAGTAGCATGGTAGTTACGCAATGCATGGCATTCTCATACGATGCTGTATCGGTAAAGGGTATCGATAGGGTGAAATCTTGTTGGCTATAGCGAATTTTAACTTGAGTTTTTCCAGCCACACGTTGAATACTTTTAACCTGTACTTTGGAAGCAGGGCTTTGTCCCCAGGTTAACAGCTGGTTATCGGCAAGCAGGGTATTTCCCCGGATAATGGAATCGATAGCTGCATGATCCTTGCAGTATATCAACGTTTTAACCTCACGGAAGAGTTTCAACTTTTCATTTACCTTCTCATCGATATCGTCGAAGTTTTCCTGATGGGGCATCCCAATGTTGGTGAAAATGCCAATGGTAGGATCGATTATTGGCTGTAGTTTAACCATCTCACCTGGTTTAGATATGCCCGCTTCAAAAATGGCCAAATCGAAGTGGTCGTCCATTTGTAGCGCCGACAAGGGTACACCCACCTGCGAGTTGTAGCTTCGGGGACTTCGAACTATTTGATACTCGGGAGAGAGTAACTGGTTGAGCCACTCCTTCACCATAGTCTTGCCATTACTACCAGTAATACCAATTACAGGATAAACAAATCGGTTACGGTGATATGCTGCCAGTTTTTGAAGGGCTTGCAGGGTATCGTCAACCTCAACAAAAGTAGCGTTAGGGTAATTACTATAACTAACTTCATCAGGTTCTACAAGAAATGCCTTAACATTACGTAACTGATAGAGTTCATCTATAAACTCATGACCGTTGTGGTTTGGACCAACAAGCGCAATAAATAACAAACCATTGCCCGAAACGGGAGTCCTGCTATCGGTAATTACGTTCCGAATGGTAAAACCAGAATCGCCAATTACCTTACCTTGAACAATCTCAGCAAGTTCTATAGTGGTTAGGTTAATCATGAGTGTTGTATAATTGACAGGTGCAATTTAGCTAAACAAATTTACAAAATCTATTTTTTGGCTCTAAATGCAAGGTAAAATGCCATCCATAGTATAAAGAGTATTCCAGGGACAATGGCTTTAGGGTGGGTATAAAATGCCCCAATGCTAAACACCATGCAATCCGTGGGTTTCTTGGGGTTATAAACCACTTTCAGCACAGAACCCGTGGGGTACTCAAAATTCTCCGGGCCATAAAACTGAATTATTTCACCATCGGTGGTGGTGAACCTAATTACCGGATACTTATCGGGCCCAAAAACCGAAAATCCAAAGTACCTCACGTTCTCCTCGCCTACAACCACACCGGTTGTATAACTACCCCAGATCAGCAGACGATACTTTGAAGTTATAGGAAGAAGTAGTATCATCAAGGTGATAAACCAGAATAGTTTTGTCGTTACATGATGCGATATGTCAACTTTGCCTTTCACCCACACAAAAATTTAAAACTCTTGAAGCATGCTTGAAAATCAATATTTTACAAAATGTTCATCGCGAGTTAAATTAACGTAATTTTCTTTTAAAAATCCTAAAGCTTAATATAGTAGCGAGTATGTAGTAGCGAGTATATAGGGAATTATAGGATTTAAGCTTTCTGCCTCATTCTCGCTACTATCTACTCGCTACCAGTCTTGATTTTCATATTTCGGTTCACCGCGTTAGATACTGAGTTTTCCATTTATATAATGATATATGTTCTAGTCCACGACAAAAGTTCACTATATTATATACTTAGCTATCTTTCTATCTATCTAACGGGGTCAATTTGGATTTGTTTAGTATTTAGAGTTTAGAGTTTAGTATTTATTACCCACAAAATATTAAGGAATTCCCATTTATACATAAACGGGATAAAAATAGCAGAATGATTTTTAAAAGAAAATGTGCTATTTCATTTTCGTTTTATTGAATGTTTCAGTTTTAACACAGCGAAATTTAACTCAATAGTTGTCTCTGTTTCATTTACGTTTAGGTCATCGCCTAAAATTTCTGTTATAATATCACCACTTTCTCGCATAATATCCTTCTTTTCCTGCTCGTCTTTAACTTCTGATAGTTTTTTTATGTTTCTTGAAAGGTTCTTTATATGTGCAAAAGTTTCAATAATAGCAAGCGTTGTTTGTGTTGCTTTTTTACCTTTAAGAATAGTTGCAAGCATATATAAACCTTTCTCAGTAAAGGCTTTCGGTAATTTTACTTTTCCTCCTCCAAGTGGTGAAGTCAAAAATTTTGATTTCACCGACCCCCATTCTTCAGGGCTAAGTTCAAAAAAATACCCAACAGGAAATTTGTCAGGATTGTTTTTTACAGCTTGATTTATTTCTCTGGTTTCAACAGAATATAAAGTTGCAACATCACTGTCAAGAATGATTTTTTCTCCTCTGATTTCAAGTATCTTCCTTTCAACATCTTCAAATTTTACGATGCTATTCATATCTTATTTTTTGAAATTCATATTATCAAACCTACATAAAATTTAGTTCATACACAAGGAAAATTTTTAGGAGAAAAATAGTAGCGAGTATATAGTAGCGAGTATATAGTAGCGAGTATATAGTAGCAAGTATATAGAAATTATGGTTCTACCACAAATTTAATGATAACTTGCAATTTGTTTATATGTAGTTAAAATGTAGTTTATATGTTGTATTTTAGTTTTCAGAAGTTGGGAATTTATCAGCTTTCAAAAGAGTTGGTAAACGAAGGATGCATTTGAAAATATTTCGAAAAAGGCAAAAAAACTAGCTGTAAAAATGAGCAACTATATTGTATCAATCAAAAAAAGCAATATTTCAACCACATTTCAACCACATT
>DFYV01000057.1:8306-15629 GCA_002383425.1 Bacteroidales bacterium UBA4073
GTATTTAGAGTTTAGTATTTATTACACACAGGATATTAGTAATTCCCAAAATAACAATAAAGTAACCCGCAACGGAGCCAACAGGTTCAGGCACTTTTCCTGGATTGTTAGTATTTTGCATTTGTCATTTATTCGCCCAACCCGAACCAAAACTATTTAACATCCTTACGGGTCACCTCGTTGTAGCAAAGCCGGCATAATGGCTCATAAATATCAGTTTCGCCCAGTAAAACAAGCTTATCGGCGTCGGTTTTGCGGTGCGAGTAATGGGCAAGGTCGCCGCATCGAACACAAATGGCATGAACCTTGGTAACATATTCCGCTATGGCCAGCAAGTGGGGCACTGGCCCAAAAGGGTTTCCGCGGAAATCCATATCAAGCCCAGCCACAATCACCCTTATACCCATATCGGCAAGCTGACTACACACATTGGGCAAGTTCATATCGAAGAATTGTGCCTCATCAATCCCAACCACATCAACATTTTGAGCTAAAATAAGAATATTACCTGACGATGTAACTGGGGTAGAGTGAATGGCATTGGCATCGTGCGATACTACCTCTTGCTCTGAATAGCGGGTATCAATAGCTGGCTTGAATATTTCGACTCGCTGCTTAGCATACATGGCTCGCTTAAGCCTTCGAATCAACTCCTCGGTTTTGCCCGAAAACATTGAACCGGCAATAACTTCGATATACCCCTTACGTTTTCCACTAACTGAATTTTCCAGAAAAGGCATTGTATCAGGAATAAATATTTTGAGTTAGATTTACAGACAAATGTAATAAAACTTATTTTTGAATACTGAACAAAAATAGAATTCCGATGCAATACCTAAAGAATGCTCGTTTTCAGCTGGTTGAAATAGTAGCCATTATCGACAAAGCNNAATATATGAAGGAATACTACTTGAAAAGGGAAACTCTGAAATCAAAAGCGAAGAAAAACCACAGCGCAATGCAGAAGGAAAGGACGCTGCACCAAAAACAAATATCACGGTAAAAGAAGTTGTTCCCCCAAAAAGCATTCAAGCCAAGGGAGGAACTCTATCCGAAAAGGTTGAACCATCCATAACAGAACCTAAAAGCGCAAACGTTGGTGCAAAGCCAAATCTTGCCACTGTAACAAAATCTTCTAATACATCACAGAATCAAGAAGACAATTTAGCCATACTTGCCGATAAGTTTAAGGGCAAACATAAATTCCGCAACGAGGTTATTGCCGAGCAACACCAAAAGGTTGACATGCAAAGCAAGCTACAAAACAAACCCATAACCGATCTTTCCAAGGCCATTGGCATAAACGATAAGTTCCTGTTCACCAAGGAACTTTTTGGTGGCGACCCCGACCTTTACAACCAAACCATTAAACGTCTAAACCATGCAACCGACCTGAACGATGCCATAATATACATTCACGAAAATTTTGATTGGGAAGCCGACAACGAAACCGCAATGACTTTTATCGATTTAGTGCGACGGAAATTTTCATAGCAAAGCTTTCCTGATGTCGAAGTTATACCTTGTTCCTACACCCATTGGCAATTTGGCCGATATTACACTCCGAGCCTTAGATGTGCTAAAAAGCGTGAGCCTTATACTGGCCGAAGACACCCGCACCAGTAGCCACCTGTTAAAGCACTATGGCATAGCCACACCGCTACGCTCGCACCACAAGTTTAACGAGCACCAAACCGTTGAACAAATTGCTGAGCGCATTATTGCCGGTGAATCCATCGCCCTCATATCCGATGCTGGCACACCTGGTATATCTGACCCTGGATTTCTACTTGTTCATACCTGTCTGAAGAAAGGAGTTGAGGTTGAATGTCTGCCCGGTGCAACCGCCCTCATTCCAGCCCTTGTTCAAAGCGGTTTCCCTATCGACAGGTTTGTTTTTGAGGGTTTCCTGCCCCAGAAAAAGGGACGCAGCAAACGACTTGAGGCATTGAAAGATGAAGAACGAACGATAATACTATACGAATCGCCATTTCGGATTGTAAAGTTACTGGAACAGATGTTGCCCATTTTTGGCACAGACAGACAGGTAAGCCTTTCGCGTGAGCTAACCAAGCTACACGAGGAAACCTTCCGTGGAACGGTAGTTCAAGCATTGGAACACTTCAAAACCAAACCACCCAAGGGAGAATTTGTAGTAGTGATTGAAGGAAAAGAACGGTGAAGAATTACCTGCTCATAAGTTAAAGGTTAAAAGATAAAAAGTTAAAGGATAAGGCAAAGATGAATTCAAAATACCTGTTTCATGAACAATCATCAACCGTGAATCGTGAATCGTGAAACGTGAACCGTTAAACGTTAAACGTGAACCATCAACCACCTACCATCAAACATCATCACATCATCATATCAACTGTCAACCATCAACTATCAACTATTTTTCCGAACAACGAACAAAAATA
This sequence comes from Bacteroidales bacterium UBA4073, assembly GCA_002383425.1. Classification (GTDB taxonomy): domain Bacteria; phylum Bacteroidota; class Bacteroidia; order Bacteroidales; family Tenuifilaceae; genus Tenuifilum. The sequence continues at coordinate 10,727 of DFYV01000057.1, forward strand.
AGTTAAAAGTTAAAAGTTAAAAGTTAAAGGATAAGGTTCAAGAATCAATATTCAATATTCAATATTCTAAATTCTAACTTCTAACTTCTAACTTCTAACTTCAAAACCCCAGTTTTACTAACAACGAACAACTAACAACGAACAACTAACATTCATCAACCAAATTTATTTTATTATATCTGAGCAGTTACAGAACTCTGAAAAAAACAACACAATTTTTTATTTCGAATTAAACGCAAATATCCCTTCCTTAAAAATAGGAAGGGATACGAACAAAAAGTTTAGGTTAATCCAGTAAGTAAAATGCCTAAACAAGCCAAATGCTTTACTGGGATATCAATTAATTTCAAAGGGGGCTTCAAGCCTGATATCTGCAGAGGAGGCGCCTACTTTAAGGGTATATAAACCCTTATCAATAGTCCAATCGCCAGTAGAGGAATCCCATCGGGCAAAGGAACGACTGTTAATTACCATCCTAACCTTGGTTTCCTCGCCAGGTTTCAGGTGTGCTATGGCAAAACCTTTTAACTCCTTAGGTGGACGATCACTTCCCTCGGGGGGTGCCACGTACAGCTGCACCACTTCGGTGCCTTCCCTATTCCCAGTGTTTGAGATTGTTACCACCACTTCGCAACTATCTTTACCCAGCCTATTCACCGTCAAGGAATCGTATCCAAAAGTTGTAAACGACAAACCATGCCCAAAGGGGAAAGCTGGTTTGATATTATGTTTTTCGTAATACCGGTAACCCATAAATACTCCCTCATGGTATGGAGCAACCAACGAAGCATCGCGATAATTTTTATACGCAGGCGATTGTTCAGCATTGGCAATAAATGAGAATGGAAGTTTACCAGAGGGGTTCGTCTTTCCGGTTATAATGTCAAACAGGGCAGTAGAACCTTCCTGTCCAGGGAAAAATACATCGATTATCGCAGGGACTTTACTTCCCCAGTCCTTCATATCAATAGCTGTACCGCCATAAAGCACCACAATAGTTTTGGGGTTAGCTTTTACCACTTCAGCTATCAGTTTATCCTGCCCCATGGACAGCCCCATTCCACCTACCCTATCAAATCCTTCACTTTCAATAAAATCACTTGACCCCACAAAAACTATGGCCACGTCACTCTTTTTGGCCAAAGTTGCAGCCTCAGCTATAGTTTGGCTATAATCATTTTTACTTTCAAAATAATCCCATCCTAACTGACAAACGGCAGAACCTCCATTTTCATAAAATTCAAGAGTTATTGGATACTTAACACCTGCTTTTAGCTCAATATAAGCCGAATCTATAGCAGTTGCATGGTCAGTCCAGTTATCAATTACTGTTTTGCCATTAATAGTTAGCCGTACCCCATCGTCGCTTGCTGTTACCAAAGCATATTTACGTGTAACAGGAGGTATAAGTATTCCTGTCCATCTCACCGAGTATTGGTCATTACCAAGTTCTTTAGCTGGCTGTCGATCTTCCCAGTTAAAATTTATCATCGAATCGACTCTTGTAAGTTTGGGCTGCCCTTCGAGTTTGAGGGATTGAAAATATTCGGCTTTTAAGCCGGGCTTACCATCAGGAGTTCTAAAATACCTTGCAGGGATAGGGTGTAACTGAGAGGGTTGCAACTTGACGCCTTCAGCATATCCGATTATAAGTTTTTCCCCCAGCATTTCACTGAATACGTCCAAAGGGCTGGGTGACGAGGCAGGAGTAATTCTCGAACTACCTCCCCCGCCAGTTCGTGCTACGGCAGCATTGGGACCAATAATTGCTATTGAGCGGAGTTCCTGAACGTTAAGCGGTAAAATGCCGTTTTCGTTTTTTAGGAGAACCATGCTACGGGCAGCAACATCATAAGCTACCTGACGGCTTTTGCTAAAGGGGTTAGGGAAATTGATATTGGTAGGCCGGTCGAAAAGCCCCGATTTGAATTTTACCCATAGAATCCTCCTAACCATGTTATCGATATCCGTTTCAGAAATCAATCCCTCCTGAATGGCCAACTTAATCTTTTCATGGCTAAAGTGAACCGCAGTAGGCATTTCTAAATCCAGCCCGTTTTTAATAGCGTTTACTGTAGAATGTGTTGCGCCCCAGTCGGAAACCACTAAGCCTTTAAACCCCCAGTCATTTTTAAGTATATCATTTAGCAGATGTTGATTTTCTGAGGCATACCAACCATTTACTTTGTTATAAGCAGCCATTACCGTATAAACTCCACCCTCTTTAACCGCCATCTCAAAATGTGATAGATACAGTTCCCTGAGGGTTTGTTCATCAACCTTAACATCAACCCTAAACCTTTCCCATTCCTGATTGTTAAGGGCGTAATGCTTCACAGAACTTATAACTCCCTCATTCTGTACAGCTTTAATATAAGCAACTGCCATACGACCGGCAAGCCAGGGATCCTCGCCAAAACTTTCGAAATTACGTCCACCCGTAGGCAACCGATGAAGGTTAATGCATGGCCCCAAAATGTAATTTCTACCTTTAAATAGTGTTTCTTTGGCAATGGCCTTACCATATTCCGAAGCCAACGAGGTATCCCAAGTGGCAGCAAGCGAAACTCCTGAAGGAAATGCGGTAGCAGTATCCCAGCGCACACCGATTGGGCCATCACTCATTTTAAAATCGGGTATTCCCAATCGTTCATTTATAGCTGTTTTCATACCCCGATTATCGGGTAACCCTGCCAGCTGGTCAATTTTTTCATCAAGTGTCATTTGCTTAAGTAGGTCTTCTACCCTATCTTCAGCACTTAGTTCAGGATTTTTGTATGCTGGTCTTTCACTACATGAAACCAAAAACAGAAGACTCAACAAAATCAACATAAATTTATTTTTCATTGCTATAAAAAATTAAAGGTTAGCGAACATTCAGGCTAATTAGCTTATACTTGTTACAATTCCAATACAAACGAAACATGTTGAAGAACCCTTTAAGGAAAGAAAAAAACAATTTTACCAAGAACTCAGAGGAAAGGCTTACTCTTTTCCTCATCAAACTCAATGGTTAAGCAGCTATTCTTGCCCTTTAAAAATCTTCAGAAATAAGCTGCACGATAAAACACCTAACAACACAAATATGCATAATTTTTCGGATACATGCAATGAGGTACAAAAATAAAATTATGCTATCTTATGTAGGTGGGGGTTTCCTTGAAAGGTTAATCTCCTGTCAGGGTTTTAAAACCCTGACAGGAGAAGGTATTTCCTGTGGAAAATTCACCAACCGTATTATCAGTTAGGTAATGAACTTACAGGTAATAAGGAAACGAATAAATAAAATGTAATATGAGTCCAGTCAAAAAAGGCCAAAAGCAAACGCGTCATTGCGAGGAGGCACGACGAAGCAATCTGTTGCTCAAAGAGATATAGATTGCTTCGCTTCGCTCGCAATGACGAGAATACCTTTTTAGACTGGACTCTAATATGTAACTAACAACTTTTAATTCTCTGGTTTATAGTCTATCTCAAAAATTTTTAATCCGAGAAAACGCTCAATGTTACGAAGCCGACTACGCTGAGCGGGGCTCACAAAGGTGATAGCAACACCATCGGATTGGGCACGTGCTGTGCGGCCAATGCGGTGGACATAATCCTCGGGATCGTTAGGTACATCGTAATTAACCACAAAATCGATATCCTCAATATCGATACCTCGGGCAACAATATCGGTAGCCACCAGTACTTGTACTTTACGGTTACGGAAATTGAGCATCACCTCCTCGCGCTGCCTTTGTTCCAAATCGGAATGCATTGCGGTAACGCTAACCCCTAAATTACGCAGCTTGTTCTCAATACTTTTCACCTCAGCCTTTGTTGAGGCAAAAACTAATGCACTCTGTACCACATCCTTTGTGCCTAAAAGCGATGCTAAAAGTGATAATTTCCCCGAATCGGGCACATGGTAAACTGCCTGAAGGATATTTTCGGCAGGCTTTGAAACCGCAAGATTAATCTCAACAGGATTAGCTAAAATTGATTTTGCAAGTTTACGAATGTTAGGCGGCATGGTTGCTGAAAACATAAGGGTTTGCCTCTGCTTGGGCAAATGAGCTGTAATTGCCATGATGTCGTCGTAAAAGCCCATATCGAGCATACGGTCGGCTTCATCGAGCACAAGATGCTGGACTCCATTGAGTTTAACGTATCCCATTTGGATATGCTGTATCAATCGGCCAGGAGTTGCAATAATAACCTCAGCGCCATGTTCCAGGGCCTGCCTCTGCCTATCCCAATTTGAAGCATCGTTGCCACCGTAAACAGCAATGGAGCTAACCGGAGCAAAGTACGATAGCCCCTCCACCTGCTGGTCGATTTGCATGGCAAGCTCGCGGGTTGGAACAACCACAAGGGTGTTTACCAGAGTAGTTTCGTGCTTCACCTCAGCCAAAAGGCTAAGCAAGGGTAATACAAAGGCTGCTGTTTTCCCAGTACCGGTTTGCGCACATGCAAGCAAGTCGCGCCCCTCTAAAATTACTGGTATAGCCATCTCCTGAATCGGAGTTGGGTTTTGGTAACCTATTGCATCAATACCCTCAAGAACTGTTGGGTGTAAATTAAACCTTTTAAAACTCAAATTTTCCAAAAATTTTTGTAAAGGTAGTAAATGTTTTGAAGCATTTTATTGCTTAACGTCTTGTATTCACGAAGTCCCGATTTATAGCGATTTTACAAAGGGCAAAAATTGCAGTGCATTCGCCAACCTCTTTTAGCTTAGAATTACGAATTACGAATTATGAATTATGAATTACGAATTACGAATTACGTTTTTTTACCTTTAACTTTTAACTTGTTTTGTTCGTTTTTCGGAAAAATGGTTGACGGTTGATGAATGTTCGTTGTTCGTTGTTCGTTGTTCGTTGTTCGTAAAACAGGTTTTGAAGTTAGAATTTAGAAT
>DFYV01000098.1 GCA_002383425.1 Bacteroidales bacterium UBA4073
TAATCTTGTATTTTTACGAGGTTAGGTATTCTGACCTTCAAGGTAATCCTGTAAATATGAGTATCGGGGAGTAAGCTTACCATCCTTAAGTATTGTTGCACGCTCAATTACCCCTTCGCTATCGTTGCTAAATAGGTGTGGAAGTACCTTATCGATAAGCAGACGACCAAAAAACTCACTGGCATTGCGGGGCAGTTCACCTGGAAGATTGTTGATAGACATTACGGTAACATTTGGTGCGCCGGAGAATGCGGGCTCTTCGTTACCGGTGATGGGATTAAAATCGAAGAATGGATCGGCTATGGTTGAAGCTTTTATGGTAGAAGGAATTGGTCCAGGAATGTCGCAGCTAACATCGGCAATTATTGAAATTCTAAAATCGGGATGAACCATGTCATTAACAGTAAAGAAATGAGGAGCCCGGTAATCCCAGTAATGGCAAGCCACAAATACATCGGCAGCATGGGTATATGGTAGGAAGATGCTTTGGTGTTCGGCCGGATGGCTCACCCAATAATCCCATTCAAAGGGTTTACCATCCTTACGTTTAGCATAATGCCAGGGGTCTAAGCGGGTGAAAACCGGATAATCAAACTTCTTTGTCAAAAACTCATCGTGCGATACCTCGGAAATTCCAACTTGCCCAAGCACTTCCATTGCACCTCCGGCAACTCTGCCCCCACCTGTAATTACAAATTTCAACGGTAAAAGCTTAATGGTTTTAAGAATTCCCTTCAGCTCATCATAGTCGTGCAGCGTGTGTGCAGGAGGCAACTGCCCAAGTTCATATTTTAAATAGACTGCCCTAAGGGCATTGTAAGCGCCAACCACTCCTGCCCAGTGCCCAAAGGCAACCAGGCGTACCCCATGGCTATCGGTCAGGTACTCATAATCGATAACTGTATTCCGGTTAGCAGCAAATGCTTGCAGAAGTTTCTGGTTATGGGGTTGCTTTTTTGCCACATGGGCAAATTCCATGTAAGCCTTTCCGGGAATAATCGACTCGATTTTGGTTTCTTTAACCCCAATGAGCAAGTCGCAGTCCGACAAATCGTCCTGTAGATTAACCCCAAGGCTTACATATTCTTCATCCTTGTAGCACCTCAGCTCACTGGGTTGTACTTTAACATCAACATTTTCAAATTTATTTATCACCTCAACAACCTGTGCCGGAGTTAAAGCAACGCGCCTGTCGGGTGGCGTTTTGGTTTCCCTTAAAATTCCTATCCTGTAATGTTTAGGCATATGACTTAATTTTTTTAACTTTTTTTAGCAATAAATGGATTTTGCGAAACTAATAAAACGATACCACATTTTAAAATATTTTCAGATTAAATGTTAAAAAAACGCTAAATACTTACAGTTTATTAAAAAATAAATTGAAAACATTACGAATTGTAAATTGGAAAACTAAAAACAATTACATATTTCAAACGATTTCGGAGTGTTAACCAGCAAACACTTAGCTGTAAATTGTTGTAGAACATGTAAAAGATATGGCAATAGTATTAACTTTGCGTGGGTTATAAAATTATTACTAACCATCATAATAATCAAACTGAAATGGTAAAAGATAAAAAATTCATTACCTGTGATGGAAACTATGCTGCAGCGCACATTGCCTATATGTTCAGCGAGGTTGCAGCAATTTACCCCATCACCCCATCGTCCACCATGGCCGAGTATGTTGACGAGTGGTCGGCATTTGGCCGAAAGAATATATTTGGCGATACCGTTAAGGTGGTAGAAATGCAAAGTGAGGCTGGTGCTGCAGGTGCCGTTCATGGCTCATTGCAGTCGGGAGCCCTCACATCAACCTTTACCGCATCGCAGGGGTTGTTGCTGATGATCCCCAACATGTATAAGATTTCGGGAGAGTTACTCCCGGGAGTATTCCACGTTTCAGCTCGTAGCATTGCCGCTCAGGCGTTATCGATATTTGGTGACCACAGCGACGTGATGAGCACCCGCCAGTGCGGTTTTGCCATGCTCGCTACAGGAGGAGTGCAGGAAGTAATGGACCTTGCCGGTGTGGCACATCTGTCGGCCATCAAAACCAGAATACCTTTCCTTCACTTTTTCGACGGGTTCAGGACTTCGCACGAAATCCAAAAGGTTGAAGTATTGGAAAACGACGACCTGGCTCCCCTCATCGACCAAAAATCCCTACAGGCTTTCCGCGACAGAGCGCTTAACCCTGAGCATCCGGTTACCCGAGGCACTGCACAAAACCCTGACATTTACTTCCAAACCCGTGAAGCTGCCAACAAGTTCTACGACGCAGTTCCCGATGTGGTGGAGGCATACATGCAGGAAATTACAAAGATAACAGGTCGTGAATATCACCCCTTCAACTACTATGGTGATCCAAATGCCGAAAACATTGTTATTGCAATGGGTTCGGTTACCGATACATTAATGGAAACCGTTGACTACCTGATGTCGAAAGGTGAGAAGGTTGGCCTACTAATTGTACACCTTTACCGCCCATTCTCGGCTAAGTACTTCTTCAGGGTACTACCTAAAAGCGTTAAACGTATTGCCGTTCTGGACCGCACCAAGGAACCCGGAGCAAATGGTGATCCCCTATACCTTGATGTTAAAGATTTACTCTACGGTATGGAAAATGCACCGCTTATAGTTGGCGGACGCTACGGCTTGAGCTCAAAGGATACAACGCCCGCCCAAATGATTGCGGTGTTCGAAAACCTAAAAATGAAGGAGCCCAAGAACCAGTTTACCGTAGGTATTGTTGACGATGTTACCTTTAAGTCGCTACCTGTTGGCGAAGAAATCAACCTCTCACCTAAGGGCACTATCCAGGCTAAATTTTATGGTCTCGGCTCCGATGGTACGGTTGGCGCCAACAAGAACTCCATTAAAATTATTGGCGATAACACCGACAAGTACTGTCAGGCCTACTTTGCCTACGACTCAAAGAAATCGGGTGGCATTACCATATCGCACCTGCGCTTTGGCGACCAGCCCATTCGCTCGCCTTACATGGTTAACACCCCTGATTTTGTGGCTTGCCACGTTCAGTCTTATCTTACTAAGTACGACATGCTCAAAGGGCTACAAAAAGGTGGAACTTTTCTCCTAAACACCATCTGGAGTATCGATGAGGTAAAGGAAAAACTTCCTAATTCGGTAAAGCGCTACCTTGCCCAAAACAATATTAATTTTTACATAATCAATGCAACCCGAATTGCTGAGGAAATAGGTTTGGGTAACCGCACCAATACCATCATGCAAAGTGCTTTCTTCAAGATTGCCAATGTTATTCCTTACGAATTGGCAGTTAAGGAGATGAAAAAAGCCATTGAGAAATCGTATGGCCGCAAGGGTGAAGAGGTGCTTAAAATGAACTTCACAGCAGTTGATCGTGGCGGTGATGTGATAAAAATTGATGTTCCTGCCGAATGGGCTAACCTTGAACCCGAAAAACAGCATGGAATTCCCGGTGCACCGGAGTTCATCAACAAGGTGGTTTTACCTATCAACTCACAAAAGGGCGATGATTTACCTGTTAGCGCATTCATCAATCTCGAAGACGGAACATTTCCTGCTGGAACAACCAAGTACGAAAAACGCGGTATTGCTGTTAATGTACCCGAATGGATAGCAGAAAACTGTATCCAATGTAACCTTTGCTCGTATGCGTGTCCGCATGCTGCCATTCGTCCCTTCCTGCTTACCGACGAAGAGCTTAAAAATGCCCCGGAGGGTACTAAAACTATTCGAGGCAATGCCGATACCAAGGAGTATAACTACCGCCTTCAGGTTAGCGTACTCGATTGTACCGGTTGCGGCGTATGTGAAGAGGTTTGCCCTACTAAGATTAAATCACTTGTGATGAAACCTATCGAAACCCAAATGGCCGAAGTAGAGCGCTTTGACTACATGCACGAAAAGGTAGGCTACAAAAATGTGGTTGATTTCAAAAGGTCAGTAAAAAACAGCCAGTTCGCTCAACCCTTGTTTGAGTTCAGCGGTGCATGTGCCGGTTGCGGCGAAACGCCTTACATCAAAGCCATTACCCAACTTTACGGCGATAGGATGATTGTAGCCAACGCCACCGGTTGCTCGTCAATTTATGGTGGTTCAGCTCCTTCGACCCCCTATACCGTAAATAAGGAAGGAAAAGGGGTGGCCTGGGCAAACTCGCTATTCGAGGATAATGCCGAGTACGGCTTTGGCATTGCCACCGGTGTTTCCAAGCTACGTGAGCGTATAGCACTTAAACTTCAGGATGCACTAAACGGCAACTTTGCCAGTGAAACCAAAGAAGCCATGATGGAATGGCTTACAGGGAAAGACAATGCAGAACTTTCACATACTGCATCGGTTAAACTCATTGCTGCTCTTGAGAAAGAGAACAATCCGGTTGCCAGAGAACTTCTCGACCTGAGGCAGTATTTCGAGAAGAAATCGATTTGGATTTTTGGTGGCGATGGCTGGGCATACGATATCGGTTACGGTGGGCTCGACCATGTACTCTCGACCGGCGAAGATGTAAATGTCCTTGTTCTGGATACCGAGGTTTACTCCAACACTGGCGGACAAGCTTCAAAATCGACACCTGCTGCTGCGGTGGCAAAATTTGCTGCATCGGGCAAGCGAGTTCGTAAAAAGGACCTTGGCATCATGGCCATGTCGTACGGTTATGTTTATATAGCACAGGTAGCAATGGGTGCCGATTATAATCAGTACTTCAAAGCTATCAAGGAAGCAGAAGCTTATCCTGGCCCATCATTGATTATTGCCTACTCACCCTGTATTGCCCATGGGATACGGAAAGGAATGGGATCGACACAAAACGAATCCAAAATGGCAGTTAAATCGGGTTACTGGCAGTTGTACCGTTACAACCCTATGCTGGAGGCTGAAGGGAAGAATCCTTTCCAGCTCGATTCAAAGGAGCCAGATTGGAATCTATTCCAGGATTTCCTTAGGGGCGAAGTTCGATATACATCGCTTCAACTTTCGTTCCCGCAGCAAGCTGAGGAGCTGTTTAAGGCTGCTGAGGAAAGTGCCAAGTGGCGCTACAATAAATACAAAAAAATGGCAGGGATTGAATAATTTCTACCACTTTACCCTTAAAAACCGCCTATACAGGCGGTTTTTTTATTGTCATATTCAATCTCAGAACTCCTTACCTATCGTAGTTTAATCTGTCGCAAATTTATAAAGTATAACAACGGGTGTCAACTCGATGTAATCCAATAAACCCATACAAAAGCCCCGAAGGGGCGATAAGAGTATAACACCGGGCGCCAGCCCGATGCCATGCAGTAAACCCATATAAAAGCCCCGAAGGGGCGACAGTATTAATCCCACAAGTACCTCTCATCGCATTCAATTCCATGTTCACTAAGCAATTGATTAAATTCATCTTCCCATGATACTTTTGTATGATGTTGATGTTGATTCTGAATATATTCCCCCGTTCGGCTGAAGTTTTTGGGTTGGGCGTATGTTAGCGAAACGTAGTTGGGTCTTGTGTATGCCATAAGGTTATGAATTGGTGTCGTCCCTTCGGGACTTTTGTAAGGTTTTTTGTTTGATTGCCCACGACAGTAGTCGTGGGTTATACTCTTCAGTCCCTTCGGGACTTTAACCCCCAACAGCAGTTAGGGGCTATACTCTTGTTACTACAAACAATAGTCGTGGGTTGAACTCTTCAGTCCCTTCGGGATATTATTTACAATCCAATCACAATATTAAAGAAATTTTGCGTGTAAGGTGAGATATTTTACACTTACCTTATATTCGTATTTTTTAAACAAAATCACGACAAAACCAGTTTACGTACAAAAATTAATAAAAGATTGATATACAAACAACAGGTAATGAGTTCTGAAATTTCGAATTTCGAATTTCGAATTTCGAATTACGAATTACGAATTAATGATTCCTTTTTCCGAGCAATGAACAACGAACAACCATCGTTAAACGTTAATCGTTAAACGTTAAACGTTAACCATTTAGAGGTTTGATGTTCAAAGTTCAAGGTTCAAGGTTTAAAATCAAGTTAAAAGTTAAAAGTTAAAAGTTAAAAGTTAGAAGGTTAAAGGATAAAGTTCAAGGTTCAAGGTTCAAGGTTCAAGGTTCAAGGTTCAAGGTTCAAGGTTCAAGATTCCAAATTCCAAATTCCAAATTACGAATTAATGATTCCTTTTTCCGAACAACGAACAACGAACAACGAACAACGATAAACCATCAATTGCACATCAAAGAAAGAATTAACTAAAACTCATCTGAATTTTTTTTAAAAATATCTTGACTTACACCGATTAATCGCTGTATTTTTATTCAAAAGTCCAAACGGTTTTTTAAAACATTCTTAAATTATCCTGCAATGTCCATGGAAAAATTCCTTTGCTTCCTTTTCCTATTTCTGAGCGGAACAACTGCAATGGCACAACAAACAGTAAGAGGACAAATTATTGATGAAAGAAATAATCCGCTTAAAGGGGTTGTTGTCAGCGTTAAGAATACTGCTATTTCAACCCAAAGCGATGATATGGGATATTACTCAATTGCTGTTCCTGATTCTAGCAGCATTTTGGTTTTCAGTAAAATAGAGTATTTAAAGCAAGAGCATCAAGTCAATTCAAGTACCCTAAATATTACTATGAGCATTGCTGATGTTTTCGATCTTACATTGGAAGAGCTTTTACAGATCAAGGTTGTCACAGCAAGTCGTTCCGATATTCGTATGGAAAAACTTCCTGCAACAACATATATCATTTCACAAAAGGAAATCATTAGCAATAACTATTTCACGCTTACCGATGCTTTAAAAAACATTCCTGAAATTAAAGTTTCGCAACCCGGATCTGCAGAATGTGGAAATCTTTTTCTAATGAGGGGGATGGTGGGAAATTACTATACAAAAGTGTTAATCGATGGGATTCCAATAACCCCTTCGGTAGTTAGCGGCATTGCCATTGACGAACACATCTACATGAAGCGTGCTGAACGTATCGAAATTGTGTACGGCCCCGCTTCGGCCGTTTATGGTGCCGATGCTATTTCGGGTATTATTAATATCATTACGCTCAAACCTTCAAAGAATACGCTGGATATCGAAACAAGAGCAGGATCTTTCGGTTATTTTAACGCCAATTTGCTTGCATCGTATAGCATCGGAAAGCAAAAAAATAGCTTTGATTTAATTGCTTACGGGCAATTCACCAACCGAAACGACAGGAACATAAAAACGGGGTACGATACCATTTATGACCGTAAGCAGTACCCATTATGGGATAAAAATATGATGCCTTTCGTGCTTGGAAATATTCCAAATCAAAGCGCAAGTTTTGGGCTGAAGCTTAGCAAAAGTAATTTTACGGTATCGTACGACTGGATGTACCGATCGGAATTTAGCTCTTTGGGTCAGCGAACCGATATCCAATTTTACGATGACCCCAAAGCCAGAATAACCGAAAATACCCAGAGGATTGCCTTTCAACTCAAGGCTCTTATTAAGGATTTTACCCTCAGTGCTAACCTCTCGGTGCTCCATTACCGCATGGATAATAATTCTTATTTCAGCACAATCTATTCAAATAAAAACCCACAAACCTATGGATATGTAAATAGGGCATACAAGTATCAGGCTTCGGACGATATTCTTTTTGAAGAAATTGTAACATGGAATCCTTTCAAAAAAATTGAGATGGTTGGTGGCATTACCTTTCAGTTTTCTGGGGCTTTCCCTAAAACCAACGATTTGGAGAAACCCTTCAACCCCAAGCATTACACACCTTTCAGCACGGAAAAGCCTCCTCTTGATACATTCTACCTCGACTTTGGCTATAACCCAATAGTTTACAGCAATATGGCAGGATTCATACAGGGTATTTATTCCACTGATAGGTTTACCTTGCTTTGCGGTACACGGTATGATGTTAATTCGGAGTATGGCAGTAGCTTCAATCCACGCATCGCCTTGCAGGCAAATGTATTGGAGCAAACATCCCTCAGGGCCTCTTTTAATAGGGCTTTCAAGGCTCCATCGCCTTACTACGGTTACCAATCCATTGCGAGTGCGAGCTCACTTTATCCTGGTTATGTTAATTACATCAACGTTCCCAATAAAGACCTTGGATCTGAGAAACTTACTTCATACGAAGTGGGCCTTCGTCAACTGCTCACAGAGAACGTATCGGTTGAAGTAATCGGTTTCCATAACCATATCTTCGAACTCATTTCTATTAAAGGGGGCCTTCTTGCACATGACTTTGGATACGAAGAAACAGCCCATGCTACCGATAAGGTATCAATATACTCTAACGACGGGGGTGCCGAAGCTACAATAATGGGTATTGGTACAATTCTTAGAATTAAGGATATTATCCCTTCCATTAAGCTAAGCCTTGACTTTTATGCAAATTACTCAAAGGGAAAAGAAACCTTTCCATCGACAATGGTAATTACTGGTGATGACACAACTATTGTTAATGAAAAAATTGACAATCGCAGGATGCTACCCAATTGGATTGGCAAAGCCAGAGTTTACTGCTATCCCGCCAAGAACTTCTATGTGGCTCTCGATAATTTTATCTGCTCCCACTGGTATGCTCGTCAGGTGCATTCTCTTGAATCATACAAAAATCCGAACAACAAAATCAATGGCTATTATACTATGGATGTTAATCTTCACTACGAGGTGGCAAAATTTCTGAAAGTTTCCTTAAAAGTTGAAAACATTTTTGATAGAAAATACGCAGGCATCCAGGCTTACGATAGTTACAATCTGTTATACAATCCACAACCTGGGCGTAGCTTGTATGCTGGTCTTATGCTGACTTTTTAGTATCTCCCTGGATTACCCTTACCTAATGAATGAGTGACATTTGGCCAGTTTATTACAATGGTTCTACCACGAATTTAATAATAACTTTCAATTTCAGAACTCCTGACCCATGTTTGATAATCAATGTTTTACAAAGTTTGAATCGTAAAATAAATTGATGTAATTTTCTCTAAACCCTAAATCCTAAGCCCTAAATCCTAAACAATTTCTAAATTCAAAATCACAAACATAGCAACGAGAATATAGTAGCGAGTA